>NZ_JVJI01000039.1:0-528 GCF_001072665.1 Streptococcus pseudopneumoniae
CATCTCATCATGTTCTGCTTGTTTCATCACTTTAAATCCTCCTACGCTTAATCCAACGATAACCAACAAACTAGCTAAAACAATTCCTATAATTTTTAATAACCTCATGACATCTCCTTTATGTTATTTTACAAATATATCATGTTGGGATATGTTTCAAAATAACTTGTATACTCTTCATTAGCAATTTTTTGACGTTCATGATCACTATACTGTCTACTCACTTTTTCTCTCCGTTATCATTTTTTCAAATTTAGCAGAGTTTCCTCCGCCATCATTAACTAACTTTCCACTTTTTTTATCTTTATTAATAGTGAAAAATACATATAATTCTTCGTCATTATTTATATAAATTTTTAATTTGATCCCTCCCATTGGACTATGATTGATGGATTTATCATCAATTTGATAAGACTTTATTTTCCCTTTATTTGTTAAATAAAATTGATCCATTTCTTTCAAATCATCTTCTATAATCTTTTTGACTTCCTCACTCTCTACAATTCTCACCATCTCATCATGTTCTGC
>NZ_JVJI01000040.1:0-10593 GCF_001072665.1 Streptococcus pseudopneumoniae
ATCACCCGTTAGAACTCTTGTCCCCTCAATCGCACGGCCATTATGAATGGAATATAAGGTTAAGCGACTCCCATTCTCTCCTTTTCCGTTAGTGATAATAAAAAAGGAGGACTTCTACACTTTGGCGTAAAAAGTCCTCTTTTAGAAATGTATTCTTTTTCTATTATATTATTTAATAACGCATAAAAATTTTCCTAAACGAAATATCTTACTTTCACACGATAAAAGAAATTCACATACACTTATATTTTCTATTATCATGTCATGATATTTCATATTTTTATCTCCTTACATCTTTAAATCTCCTTTATTTTGATTTTTCAAATATGAGTATCACTATGGATATTTACAAATATATAACATTGTCAGCTATCGAATTTAAAAATTCTTGGTCATGTGAAACAATGAATATTATTTTCTTATCGCTTTTACATTCGTTGATCAGATGGGATATGTTCATCATATTGCAATAATCCATTCCACTAGTAGGCTCATCAAAAAACATAAGTTTAGATTTTTTACATAGTACAGATGCAATTGCTACCCTTTGCTTTTGTCCACCTGACAAGCTCATTGGATGACGATCTTTTGATTCATATAAATCAAGTTTTTTCAGAATATTTTCAACATAACTACTTTCAATATTTTTTATTCCAAGACCTACTTCACTTGCAATAGAATCGGTAAAAAGCTGATGATTAACATCCTGCATTACAAGGGATGATATTTTTAGCCTATCTGATTTTGAAAGTCTTTTGCCGTCCAAATAGATTTCATCCTTCGATTTTCTTTCTAAGCCTATAAGGCATCTGAGCAAAGTGGATTTACCAAGTCCGTTTGTTCCTACTATGCCGTAAATTTTTCCCATTTCAAAAGAGAGGTCTTTTAAATGCAATTTTTTATCTATGCCATTAAACTTAAATTCAATGTTTTTTACTTCTAAATTTCCCTTATTTTCATTTTCGGGTACTGTAAGTTTTACTCTATTCTTATTTCTTAAACCTAACTTCTTTAGCTTTTCAGACGGTATTTTCATAAAATCTATTTGAGTATATTCCTTTTGTATTTCCCCATCTTTAATCAAAAAAACTCTATCTACAATATCCATTAGATAAAATATTCTATGTTCTGAGATTATAAGAGTTTTCCCCTTATCTTTAAGTTTTATAAGCATTTCTTTTATGATTAAAATGTTTTCTTCATCAAGATTTGATGAAGGCTCATCTAAAACAATGATTTCCGTTCCAGATATATAACTTGCAGCAATACATAAAATCTGCTTTTCTCCACCCGAAAGCTTAAAAATATCTCTATTTAAAAGATGTTCTATCGGAAACAAATCCAACATATCATTTAGTCTCTCATCCATTTGTTTTTTTGAAAGTCCTATATTCTCCAAATAGAGAAGTAATTCAAGAGTAGTATTTATATTGAAAAAGTGTGTCTTTGGATTTTGAAATACATTTGATACTAAGAGAGATATTTCGTATAATTCGAGGTTTTTAATATCTTTATTATCAATCCTGATGGTACCACCCATAGAAGCTCCATCATATCGTACAGCTAACCCATTGATAGAATTTATAATTGAAGATTTTCCGCTACCACTTTTCCCAGTAAATAATACACATTCGCCTTTTTTTACATCTAAAGAAATGTTTTTTAACACTTTAGGAGAATTTCCATAAGATAGAGATAAATTTTCAATTTCTACCATAAAGCTCCTCCTATAACCATAATCAGTATTGAAAGCACATAAACAAAATCAACTGTTTTCGTTTTGACGGATATGTACCTAGTTTTTTTAACAGGATTTTCAATACATTTTGTTTCTGCTGCCTTTGCAATATCATCAGAAATATTAGAAGACATAACAAGTAAAGGCACAATTACATACTCGATGTATGAAATTGGATTTTTAAATGTAATACCCCTTATTTTCATAGCAAGTTTTATATTGTGACTTTCTTCCCTAAATGAAGGAAAAAACCTAAACATTACAGCAATTGGTATAGAAACAGTACGAGGTAAATTCATTTTATCCATTGAGGATATTACACTTCCTACATCCGATGTTTTTAAAAAAAAACTTCCCGCACTAAATGGAAGATAAAACATCTTACATACAGCAAATAGCATAAAAAACATCATTAAAATCGCATTCATATTTCTAATTACATCAAGATTAGGTATCAAAGAAAGAACCCCAAAAAATGATATGTTTTTTAAGGCTTCTTTCTTAAATCCATTCATTAAAAAAAGAAATGAAATAAGAAGCACAATTCCCCATTCAAAATAGGTATTTACTTTATAAAATACAGCAAATCCAAGTGAAAAACTTACTAAAATTTTACTAATTGGATTGGGATTATATGGATTGTCTAAAGAAACGAGCATTATACAATACCAGCTTTTTCGAAATGCTTTTTCAAAAAGACTTTACCGATATATGCGCCGAGTATCCCGCCGACAACAGCACCGATATATACTAATACCATACTTCGATAATTCAAAAGTGCTATGAGCTTCATTATATAATCGTGACCCATACCGCCTGTTTCCGCCAGTTTAATAACCTTGTCTTTAGCCAACAAAACTTGCATAAGGAAACCACAAATCCAAGTGTTGAATACGGCAAATGAGAGCATATTAAATTTAAATGATTTATATTCTCCTTTTTTTCTTAAAAGTTCCGCAATTGCCATACTGATTACAGCATGTATCAATATTACATATGTATTTCCCATTGCAATTGCTAAAAGACTACAAATCAACCCAAGTATAAATAATCCCCATGATTTTTGAACTTTTGCCATAAAGAGCATTATAACTATTCCTGTTATAATGCCTGCCAGTGTAGGGTATGCCAAGTATAAAATCGGTACAATACCAATCATTCCCGAAGCAAACATAAGTACAAAATATATTACTGTAAATACACCTATCGTAACTAAATCTTTAATTCTTAATTTTTCCATTTTTATATTTTCCTTCTAAATAAGTTTTCACTGAATATTTGATTTTCTAAGCATTGCTTTATAAAATTCCGAGCTTTTACAAAGTTCTTCATCTGTCCCTATCGCTTCTATTTTTCCGGCATTTAATAAAACGATTTTGTTTGCATTTCTTATTGTTCTTAATCTATGAGCAATAACAATTGCCGTTTTTTCTTTTATAAGTTCGGATAAAGCCTCTTGAATTAGACTTTCATTTTCAACATCCAGAGATGCTGTAGCCTCATCAAGCAATATGATTGGTGCGTCTTTTAGTATTGCCCTTGCTATTGAGATTCTTTGTCTTTCTCCGCCTGAAAGTCTTTGTCCGTTTTCACCTATTACTGTATCTATTCCATCCGGCATTTTGTCTATAAATTCATAACATCTTGCTATTTTAGCCGCTCTTATAATCTCTTCATCTGTAGCATCTTTTTTACCGATTTTTATATTATCTTTTATGCTTGAATTAAAAAGAGTAACATCTTGGAAAACGATAGAGAAATTTTTAAGGAGTGTTTCCGGATCAATTTTACCGATGTCCTCTCCCCCTATCAAAATCTTTCCTTTATCTATATCCCAAAATCTTGCAGCAAGCTTGGTGAGAGTTGTTTTTCCGCTTCCGCTTGAACCGATTAGCGCAGTGATTTCACCCTGCTTTGCAGTAAAGCTCACACAATTTATTACAGAATAATCATCATATCCGAAATAAACATCCTTGAACTCAATATCGTAATTTTTAATGTCAATATCTTTTTTGCCTTTTTGAACAGGCATGGTCTTTATTTCCTTTATTCTCCCTACAACCGCATCAAGCATAACTATCATTGACATAAAGGTGATTATTCCTTCTATAGGAAGATAAATACTTGCTGTAAGCATTAAAAATGCGATATAAACCAGCGCACTTACCTCCCCTGCCATAAGCATGTTGACGCCGATAACGGCAACACTTATAATTCCAAGCTTTAAAATTGCGGCAGCTATTCCTGTAAGTGTTCCGGCTACAACTTCACCTTTCGTCTTCTGTTTTGTGGATGCATTTAATTTTTTAAAAAAATCATTTAACATCCTATCTTCTAAGTTGTAAGATTTTATTTGCTCTATCTGCTCTATATTTTCCTGTAGATTATCAAAAACCTTACGATTATCATCTATCCAGCCTTGTACTATTTTTTTCTGACTTTTCTTTGATAAAAATATAATCAAAATAGAAATGGGAATTACCCAAAGGGCTGCAAGTGCAAGTTTCCAATTATAGAAGATAAGCATTAAAGCAATAATACTTGTGGATATAGCCGTTGAATATATATGAGGTACAGCATGAGAAAAAATTGTTTCATATAAGTTCATGTCATTCATCATGGTTTCCGCAAGGTCTGCCAAATCTCTTTTACCAAAATAAGAAAGAGGTAATTTCTTTAACTTTTCCGCTAACTCAATTCTTGAATTTGCACTCTCGTTGTACACATTGGTGTAAAGTCTTACATAATCCCACCTCGCTATTAAGAACATCACAATCATCATTACTACAATTAGTGCAATATAATGAATAGAAGTAAAATTGTAACTCTCAATACTTTTTAAAATGCCTATATACTGAAACAGAAACATAAAACCGATCATTGGTGCGAACAATTTAGTTAAATTAACAAGCGTGTGTGAAAATATGGCTTTTTTTAAGTTAAGAGCGCCTTTTTCTGACATCGCATATTTTTTCATAAAATAAGAAACCATATGTTTAACCTCCTATCTTCCAATTTACGGATTTTTGATATTCTTCCCAAAGTTTTTTGTAATGCCCACTCATACCGATTAAATCTGAATGCTTGCCTTCTTCTACAATTTTCCCCTTATCAATAACAAGAATTTTATCCGCATCTACTACTGTAGATAATCTATGAGCAATCATCAATGTTGTCTTGTTTTTTGATAGCTTCTTAAAAGACTCTTGAATCAAATGTTCATTTTCAGGATCTGCAAAGGCTGTAGCTTCATCTAAAATGATAATATCTGCATCTTTCAAAAAAGCTCTCGCTATAGAAATCCTTTGAGCCTCTCCTCCTGAAAAATATGTGCCTTTAGTTCCGTAAACAGTATCAAGTCCTTTATCTAAATTTTTAATAATATCTTTAGACCCTGAATTGATTAAGGCATTGTCAATTTCTTCATTAGTTGCATCAGGCTTTCCGATTAAAAGATTATCTCTTAAACTCATTTTAAATAGTTTAGAGTTTTGAAAAACAAAAGCAATTTTTCTCATTAAAGCCTCTTTTTCAAAATCTTTTATATTAATTCCTCCAATATAAATTTCACCTGTTTTAATATCGTAAAATCGTGCAGCAAGCCTTGCTATAGTAGTTTTACCACTGCCTGATGATCCGACTAAAGCAACTCGTTCTCCTTTATTCACCTTAAATGAAATATCGTCTAATACATTTTCATCTTCATAAGAAAAGCTTACATTTTTAAACTCTATCCCAACATCAGAACTTGTTTTATTTCCATAAACAAAATCATCAAACTCAAGTATATTTTCAATTTTATCTAAAGCAAGTTCTGCAAAATAACTGTATTGTGTAATCGTCGCAGTTCTCATAATAAAAGTAGCAAATGCCGGTCCTATTAGGAAGTAAATAACAGAATCTGCAACTACATTAGATAAGTTTCCATTAAATTTTATTAAGAGTAATGCCACAGGTACCAAGAAAAATGCCGTCGATGTAGAAACGGTTTCAAACCACGACATTTTATTCGTATAACTCATAGTAAGCTTAAGTACATTGTCTTTTGTTTTTATGATTAACGAATATAACTTATCAAAGCTCTCAACACTTTGTGCAAATGTTTTAACAACAGGAATTCCTCGAACATATTCCACAGTCTGAGAGGATAAATCGGAAAGTCCTGCATAATACTCATCCTTCATTTTTTTTGTTTCGGTTGTCATCATAGATGACATCAATGTCATACCGATAATCATCGGTATCATACTGGCAAGTCCTAACTTCCAGTTAAACACGAAGAAAAATACAAGCAGGACGATTGGCGATATAATGGTCATCGCCATATCAGGAAGTTGATGCGCTATAAAAGAATGGGTTTCAGACGCTCCGGACACAATTACATTTCTTATCCTTCCGCTTTCTTTGTCATCGAAATACCCAAGCGGTTTGTTTATTAGTTTTGTTACGGAAGTCTTAATAATGTTATCTTCCACTTCAAATGCAAAAATATGGGATAAAATTAAACCTATTAGGTATATAAAAAGCCCCAGAACGGCAAAGACTGCTGCATAAATTGAATTTTCCTTTACATAATCAAAATTCACCATCCCATTTAAAATTAAGTTATTTACAATTCTATGAATATATACCATAGGCATCAAAACCATGACACCTGATACAGCAGACATAACAATAGCAATATAGAGTAAAAAACTTTTTTCACCACCGTAAGCCATTAGTCTTTTCAGTATTGATTTCTTCTTATCCTTCACTGAACAACTCCTCCTTTTTTTAAAATTAGCAAACCCTATAAATAGCCTTTTTAGACTGATTTTAGAGGCTTGTTTTCAAACTCTTTTGCAATACGCATAGTTTTTCTTGTTTTTATTTATCATTTATTTTATAATAAATGAGGATTTCAATCAATTAGATATGGCTAAATAAGTCTATTCGGGATAATGTCTATTCGGGATAAAATATAAAGCACGGAGGTATAATATGAGTGATTTTTATAACTTTGTTAAAAACTTTTTTTCTACAGATGAATCTATCGATAATACAAAATACTCCACTGTAGGACATGAATTCCGTTTTAGCACGGATAATGCAGAAGGCATATATTGGTTTTACGAGGGCGATAATTTCACTATTGATATTTATGATGTTTTCATAAAAAAAGAAATTATCCATACAAGTTTTTCTGGTTTGAATAATTTCTATTCCCTTTATTTATCTTATTTAGTTACAGCAAACGGTGAATGTTTTAATCCTTATCAAAATCTTTCTTCAAATTCACTTTATACTATAAATACAAAAAATTCTAAAGACTTTAGGTTTATACTTCACAAAAACTCTCCTTATTTAGGAATCGGTATAAATTTCAATCAGTCCATGATAGAGCAATGCCTGTCCTCTTATAAGAATAAAGTCTGTAACTATGAAGATTTATTTTTTAATACCAGCATTATAATAAACAAGCCTTTAGAAAGAATCGCAAAAGATATCCTTAATTGCAAGATGGCATCTCCTGCTGCTGAAATCTTTTTTGAGTCAAAGGCAAAGGAATGGTTAAGTATTACAATAGACTCTTTTTTAAATAAGTACAGCAATCCACTATCTATTGCCGATGATGAGGCTTTGAAAAATGTCGCCAATTATATAGACGATCATTATGCAACATCTATCTCACAGGATACTTTAGAAAAAATATCCACTATGAGCGGCACAAAACTAAAAAAGTTATTTAAGCAAAAATATCAATGCACAATTACAGAATATACTCAAAGACGGAGAATGAATATGGCGGAATTACTCCTACTGAACTCTACCCTTAAAATTCAAGATATAGCAGAGGCTGTAGGATATTCCTCTCACAGTAAATTTAGTACATGCTTCAAAAAATATAAGGGATTTTATCCCAAAGACATAAAAAAATATGCGAAAAATAATCTTTCTGATTAAATACATAAGGATTTAACTTTGGGGACGGTTGAGTTAGACCTTATTGGATAATGTTAAAGTCATAATTGGTAAACCTAAATAAATTATACGTTTAGGTCTTGTTATTATCTTGTAAAATCAGTAAAGTAGCTAATTCTACTATTTTTAGGGAGTTAGTCACAAAGAAAATCAAACAGTTAGACTGACTGTTTGAGTATGAAAAAAGCAGATAAAAAATCCCTTGAGTAAATAACTTAGGGGATTTTAAAGGTTGGGATAGGGTATTGAAAAGCTCGTACAAAGTATAATAAAAATCCCCACCAAATTTTGAAAATCTATTGAAATGTATTGAAGTTTATTAGCAGAATACATAAGTGGAAAGCTTGATTTTAATACATTTAGAAGATTAATGAAAAAGAAATATCACACTTTCATTCTTATTAAAATCCTTATAACTGTATTTTGAATGATTTTCCCCAATCAAGCATCCCTCTCTCTTATAAAATATATACATTCAGTTGTATGAAATGTAATATTGTTCTTATCAGACTTGAAACTTTTACTAATCCAACTATTTATCTTACACATTTATTTTAAACCTACAGTATCCTATTTTCTTAATATTCTACAGTGTAACACTGCATTTATATTATAACGCTAATATGTTCAGAAAAGAAATACTTTGTAAGTCAATGTCTGTTATAACGGAAATTGTTAGAGATGTCTATCATAACAGAAATTGAGATAATGTCCATAACTTCCCTGAAGATAAATTATGTAATCACAAACTATTTCATATCCAATCTAGTGTAGGTTGTTTAGAGCATATCATCAACAAAAAAAGAACGAGCCAAAACTGCGTTCTCCTTATAATGATAAAATATGTTTTATGCCACAAAAGATATGTAAACTAATCTTTTAAATAATAAAAAAGTTCCGACGTTTGTAAATGTTTTGAGTAAATTGAAATTACTTTTTGACCTTTTGGAAATACTGTCTTTCTCTTCAAATCTAATAAAGATTGAGGAACAATTTTCCTTGATGTCTCTTTCAATGTTAATGCTAGTATCTGTTTTCTTGTACGTAGAGCATAATCAAACTCCAAATACAAATAACGTCCTGAACCAGTTAGATGAACATGGTTTCCCAATAACTCCTCAATGGATCCTAAAACTTGCAACTTTTGCATCGTGGTTCCATCTTTTTTTATTTTCAACTCATCAATTATGACATGCCTATTTAAACAATCGTCAAAGAAACTGCCTGCACCTTTTCGGTAATCAACACCACATAGGTGCATGAAATTAGTAGGTGAAAAATGAAGTTCAACACTTTCAATTTCTGTTTCATAATACATGATTTTGCCAACAAAGTGTTCTTTAAAAAAAGAAGCCGCAATTTGTAACTGTGTAAAAAAACGCTGCAGTTTTATTTTTTCGGTGTAATTAGGATTACGATAATCTTCAAAATTTTCCATATTTTCCTCACAAAAAAAGGTGGTTTACAGAGTCTGTAAGCCACCTAGTCAGTCGGTTTATTCTGGTGTCTGCCACCGCTTGGCCCTTACGTCCAAGATTGCTATCGGATTTCGTTCTGGTGTCCGCCACCGCTTGGCCCTTATGTCCAAGATTACTATCAGATTGACCATGAGCCGACTACTCATCTACACTATTTATTCTACCTGAAAATGGTTAAAATTTCAAGTGTAAACTCTTCTATTTCGTAGTATAGGCAAAACTGATGGCACTATCTGCTTGAGAGATTTTTCTAAAGGTATAGTTAGGGTTGCCACCATAGTTTGTTTCAGACACGAGGAAAGAACCATCATCATAGACCTTCTCTACAAAAGCCACATGACCATAGTCTGCTGGTGTGCCATGTGTACCTCCTACAAAAGAAACAATGGCACCTGCTTTTGGTGTGGAACCCGTTTCTCCACCAAGACTTGAAGCTGTCGCAACCCAGTCTTGACCATTTCCCATGGTATTAATGATTGAAATCTTCTCTCCGTTTCTACCTTTTAGCTTTAATCCTAACTGGTTCATACGAGCCGCAACACCCCATGTACATTGTCCATAGGCATAGGCCATACCATCTCCACCACCAGGAACAGAACGCTCATACAAGTCTCCACGAACACCTTCAAGAGATTGTGGGTCACTCTTAGCCTGTCCCCCATTTGTTTGGCTAAAGCCTTTTTCAATTTGGTAATACCATTCCGTTGCTCTGGTCTGTCTTTCCAGTAGTTTGTCACCAGAATTTCCCTCCCAATAGGTGAGGAAGAGTTGGGCAAGATTGGCTGCACTGCCCGTATTTCCAAAGAAATCCTTTAACCAACTTTGATAGTAAGGACTATCCCCATGAAGCATAAAATCAAGTTGTAGGTCTAAATCATACCACTTCTTATTATTGATATGTCCATAATTCAATAAAGCTGTATGACGTGTTGAACCATCTGCAGTATCCGTCCATTGCCCTAACCCCAAACCTCTATGAAGAATATTAGGATAAGCCCCACTATAAATGGCTGGACCTCCAATCGCTAACCACGCTTCATCATCCCAAGAGGAATCGGTAGCGCCAACAGGAGGAGATAAATAATCCCCTTCAGCACGTTTAGGATTAATAGAAGACTCTACCGACCAATTTCCTAAAATTGCCGCAATGGCTTGAGGACTTGCCCCTTGAGATTTCAAAAACTCATAAATATGTTTTGCTCGTTCAAACTCATCCCCACCAAACTGACCAATGGCAGGTAAGATAGTGGTCTGAAGTTGAATGACTTTTGGGAAATAAAATTGCGGATTGACATACACCAATTTTTCTTTCTTATTCTTATACTTTTGATAGGAGACTTTCAAACCTGTATCATCTGGTGTTTCACCGATAACATCACCCGTTAGAACTCTTGTCCCCTCAATCGCACGGCCATT
>NZ_JVJI01000041.1:0-1124 GCF_001072665.1 Streptococcus pseudopneumoniae
AACTTCGTCAATGACTGCTTCTGGCATATTTCCTGGGAAGGTTTGTCCTCCTGGTTTCCAAAAGCCTTCAAAAGCAGACTCTTCATTTCCACTTGGAATTCTTGTGTTTTGAACTGAAATAACAACGGATTTATACTAATTATTAATGCTCTTTTTCGAACCATAAAGTGTATAGCGGACTGATTTTCTCAAATAATTCCTTTTCGTATTGATATCTATTCTCTTGTACTTTCTCAACTATTTGACTAACTTTCTCAAATTCATTATTTTTAATCAATTTGTCAATTAAATCTACATCTTTTTCATCAATCTTTTGCGAGGAAACATTCTTAATGATTATCTTTAAAATTTGATAAGTCACCTCATTATCATCTAATTTAGAAATCTCGGATGTTATTTTTCCTCTCTCAGTAAAAACTAGATTATACCTTCCATTTCTATCCTCTATTATAGAAATTCCCTCCGGAAAGTAGGGAGGTTGTTCAGAAAAATGAATTCCAAATTCACCTAATTTTATGTTTCCAATTTTTGAAACTTCGGATTCAATTTTGTTTTTTAATTTTATTAGCATTTAATTATTCCTATTTCAATTTAAGTAGAAAATTCCCTTTTTCTAATTCATCAATTGTTAAATATGTATAATATTGAATTCCCATACCAGGTTCATCAAACCAAGGGGCAACTAATCCTTCTTTTGTTGGTATTTCTTTTAGAACAATGTAGTCTGAATTCGGTTGGAGTTTCATAAAAGGAGGTAAGGCTTTCTCACCAAATGTTGCTCCTTCAGGAGAGAAATACCTTCCCGTTGGATTAGAACCAATTCTGTTTATTCGAGTTCCAGGCAATATAACAGATTCTTTGTATTCGCCATTCAAAAATCCATGTTTATATATACTTCCATCAACTCTACCCATGGAACTCTCGGGACTTCCTGGATAAATTGTATTCCCTGTTAGCTGATTAAAATAATCCGGATTATCATATACATTTTTATTTTTAAGGTAAAATTCTGGCTCAGGTGGATATGACCAATTTCTTAATTTGACTCTATCAGATGGTTCGATACCTGCCTCCGCATATTTGTGCCATTGAAGATATCTCTGACGGTCCATCGGTTCCATACT
>NZ_JVJI01000042.1:0-864 GCF_001072665.1 Streptococcus pseudopneumoniae
AACTTCGTCAATGACTGCTTCTGGCATATTTCCTGGGAAGGTTTGTCCTCCTGGTTTCCAAAATCCTTCAAAAGCAGACTTTTCATTTCCACTTGGAATTCTTGGGTTTTTTATAGATTCTGGTGGAATTTCAATAGCTACAGGAGAAGAGCCTAAATCTCCTCTATGTAGGCCTAATATATCTTCCAACAATTCAGGATCTCCCTTAGTCACTTTAATCAGCGTTTCACCAGCTTCTTTGGGCATAACAAAGGCAACATGATCTTTTGGATTACCAATTGCACCATTATTATAACCACCTTCTTCAGGTGTAAATTTCTGAATTTTAATAGCACCATTTTTAAATAGTTGTCTATGTGCTTCTATATATTCAGGAGTGAGATAATCCTCAACATCTGGGCGAAGGATTCCTTTCTGAGAATCGGGCTTGATATCAAGTATTTCCTTCTTAGTATATGCACCTCTAATATACTTCACTTTAGGTGAGTCCTTAGAAATATTAAAAATTAATTCCCTTTCTTCAGGAGTTAATTTGTCAAAGACCTTCTCTAGATATCTTTCGCGAGTTGCAAAATCTTTAAACCCTGAACTCTTCCTTGCAAGCTTGCTTTCTTCTATATTTCTTAGAATTTGTTCTCTGTTATACTTCGGTACTTCGACATTTACCTTCACCTTCGGAAGTTCCCGACTAATTAATGGGGATTTGTTTAAGCCTTGTTGGAGTTTCTCCTTCGCCAGATATTGGTCAAAGTTACTGGATTCCCTCGCAAGTTTACTTTCTTCCAGATTCTTCAGAATCTACTCGCGGTTATACTTCGGTGCTTCGACCTCTACTTTCACCTTATTGAGACTAAACTTGCTGGC
>NZ_JVJI01000043.1:0-1436 GCF_001072665.1 Streptococcus pseudopneumoniae
TGTACTGACCCCAAAAAGTTAGACAAATAATTTAAGTAAAGGATTTAGTTCTGTATTGCACAGGACTAAGTCCTTTTAATTTTACCTTAATGCGTTTATTGTTGTAGTAATCAATATAGTCTACAATAGCTTGCTCCAATTGATTAAGTGATTTAAACGTCTTCTCGTAACCATAAAACATTTCGGATTTCAAAATACCAAAGAAGGATTCCATCATGCCGTTGTCTGGGCTGTTACCCTTACGCGACATAGATGGCTGGATTCCTTTATCCTCTAAAAAATGATGATAGAAATCGTGTTGGTATTGCCATCCCTGGTCACTATGGAGAATTGTATTTTCGTAATATTCCTCTGTAAAGGTTTGTTCTAGCATATCTTTCACTTGTATCAAGTTCGGTGACGTAGAAAGATTATAGGCGATAATTTCGCTGTTAAAACCATCTAAAACTGGTGATAAATAGAGCTTTTGGCTGCTTGCCGGAATGGCAAACTCTGTCACATCTGTATAGCACTTTTCCATTGGATTCGATGCTTCAAATTGGCGTTGAATAAGGTTATCTGCTTTCTTGCCAATCTCTCCTTGGTAGGAAGAATACTTGCGTTTACGACGAATTCGGGCACTTAAACCAAGGATCTTCATCAGACGTTGGACCTTCTTATGGTTCACTACAAAACCACGATTCCTCAATTCTAGAGTCATTCGGCGATAACCATAATTTCCTTTATGCTCAGTAAAAATAGCTTGAATTTCATCTTTAATATCATGATTTTTATCGTTTTTATTTAACTGCTTTAGCTGGTAATAATAGGTTGAACGAGCTAGCTTAATAATCTTTAGAAGAATCTCTAAGGCAAACTCCGTTACCAATCCTCGGACAATTTCTGTTTTTCTTTTCGCTCCTTTTCGTCCCTCAATCGGAGTTCTCTCAACTTTTTTAGAATGGCATTCTCCGCTCTCAAGTACTCATTTTCTGCTTGAAGTCGCTCTAGCTCTGTCATCTCTTCGGGCTTCTTCTTTGGTTTACGTCCCATTTTAGGTGCTCTCCCTCTTGTTTTCTCAACAATAGTATACCCGTTTTTCTTATATTGTGCCAGCCAATTAGGCAACATTCCAACACTTGGAAGAGCATAATCTAGAGATACCCTTATTTGCGAACGACCTTCGAGAAGAACTTTATCAATGATCTCTTGTTTTAGTTCAGGTGAATAGTAACAATTCTTTCCTTTTTTGACGAACTCCATTCCGTAACGATCAATCAATTTAATCATGTACCTAAGATTAGAATTGTTTATCCCAAATTTATTTGAAAGCTTCTCTATGCTATATCCTTGTTTTCTAAGTTTATAGATCTGAACTTTATCATCATAAGTTAATTTCATAATAAAAACACCCCAAAAGTTAGATTTTTTCTGTCTAACTTTTGGGGTGCAGTTCA
>NZ_JVJI01000044.1:0-10490 GCF_001072665.1 Streptococcus pseudopneumoniae
TCCACAAGTGTGAAAGCTTTAACCTTAGCTTTTTTCAAGAATGTCATCATTTTTTTCATTTTAAAAATTTACCTCCATATTTTGATACACGGGCATGAGCATTGCCGCATAAAGTAAAACGATAATCAGTGCCACAAAGATAAAAACCAGTGGCTGCACAAAATTCATGGTGCGATTGACTCGGGTAAAAAAGGCCTCCCAAGTTTTTTCAGCATAGATTTCCAACTCACTACCCAGCTTGGACTTGACTTCCCCATATTCAATAATCAAGCTCAACTCCTTCTTAAAGAATGGATATGTCGCTATCGTCTGAGAAAATTCCTGACCATTTTGTAAGGATCTAGCTAGATTTTGACCGATTTCTTTAAAGAGATGAGAACCCTGTTCCTGCATGATCTGAAAAATCTGCGTCAGCTCCATTCCCTGTGAAATCATATTCCCCCATTCACGCGCATAATAGGCTGTCAAATAGGTCTGCACAAAGATTCCAAGAAAAGGAAGGCGTGCTAGGATAGAAAAGACGCGCATCTTAGAACTTCTTTTATAAAAAGTTAGTGCTAAAAGGACACCTACTGAAACAAGGCCTACCATTCCTAGAAAGATTTGTGGCAGATTGCCGATAATTTGGGTGGCAATATTGCTACTATCCAGTTGTGGTAGTAGATAGTTCCGTAGCCCCAGCATGATTAAAAGAAGAAATCCCAGTAAAATCAAAGGATAGGTCGCTACTTCAATTAATTTTTTCTTGATCTTGGCCAGATTGTCTAGATACTCTTCTATCTTTCCCAAACTCAGGTGGAGATTTCCATGGACTTCCGCTAGGGATAACTGAGTGACAATGGCACTTGAAAATCCCAAACCTTCCATCATTTCTGAGAATGATTTCCCCTGAGACAAGCCCGTGCGCATCTGGGTCACGCACTGCTTGTCCAACAAGGCACTCCTATCTAAAAAGGAGATAGTCTCCACTAGATGAAAACCGCTGGAAAAGAGATTATTAAATAAGGTGATGATATTTTTTTGCTTAGCTGTAGCTAATTTTTTCCGTTTCAGCCTGAAGACTTGTGATATGTCCATCTTTAAGAAACTGGTCAATCTGTTTATTCCAGCTAGTTGGCTGGTGTTCTTGATAGTCTTTGTTTGCAAAGTCAATGATTCCTCCTCCCCCGATTAATCTCTGGTAGCAGACTCCTTGCAGAACGACTGCTAATTCCTCCTCACTCACACCCAACTCCAGCAAGCGCTCATAAACACCTCGGATACTCTTGGCATGAATGGTTGAAAAGACTGTCGCCCCTGTCAAACTGGCTCTGACCACTGCACGCGCCGTTTCGCTGTCTCGAATTTCTCCGATAATCAAGAGATCTGGTCGATGACGTAGGGAAAGTTTGATGAGATTTTCATAGGTTAGTCCAATCGCCTCATTCAACTGCAACTGAAGCATGTCGTCCTGCTTGATTTCTACCGGATCTTCTATGGACATAACTTGCTGTCCTTTAAAGAGAGACTTGGCCAATTCGTGCATCAAGGTCGTCTTGCCACTTCCAACTGGACCAGCAAAGAGATAGAGACCACGTTGCCTGTACCGCTTACCCAATTCTTCAATATCCTGAAACCAAAAATGCAAGTCCTGCTCCTCATCATGCAACAAGCGGATCACCAGACTCTCCTGCCCTCGATAATCGCCTACAGTAGATAGACGTAGAGACGCCATCTTTTGGTCATAGGCATAATCACAGGAACCAAGTTGACTACGTCTCTTTTCTCCAACATTCATACCCGCCACAAACTTAAAGTGACTGATGACAGCCGCAAACTTTTCAAAATCATAAGAACCGATTTTACAGCGCTCATCTCCTATCCTCATATGAAGCTCATAGGCGTCTAACTTGGGGACAAAATAAATGTCTTGCGCCCCTTTTTTCCGAGCCGAACGAATGATTTCTTGTGCAATTTCTTGAACCATACTTACCTCCTCACCTATACTATTCGCAAAAATTGGGAAAAATAAAAAAAGCAACTCCAAAAAGTTACTTTTTCTCTATTTTAATTTCATACGGCAAGAACGGTGCCTTTCCTTACCTGTTTGTTTTTCATAGCCTGGACGTAATTTTTCATCTGGGATAACCTGCTCATCCTGCAAAAGAGCCAAAGAATGGTATTGTTGTAAATACTCATCACATTCATCACACCAGCGTTGATCTTCTGGATCCCAAAAAATAGTCATCAAGTCACTTCTACTTTTATAAAGAGGGGATTCTTGTTCCAATCTAAACCAGCAAGTTTTGTAGTATTTGAGAGCATCATAATACTGGTCAAATTTCTTACTTGCTACAATGTCTTCTTCCCAACCTTCTAAGAACCACCACGGTTCAAAATCTCCGTACATTTCTATAACACGATACATATTCATTCATTCCTTTGTACCGTATATTATAACCAATTCCGCCAGACAAGAAAAGAAATATGCTCATTTCTTAATTTCCAGATAAAAAATCCAGCCATCTTATGATGACTGAATTTCTATTTGCTTATGTTCCAAAATCTTGTTACTACCTAGGCTTCCGAGATATCGTTTTCGATAATGACCTTGATTGCATGGTGGTCTGCTGCCTTACTGAAGACTTCATAGGCTTTTTCAATTTCACTTAATTTGAAATAGTGAGTTACCAATTTTTCTGGTTCAATCTTATGACTTTCAAGAGCTTTCAACAATTGTGGAGTTGTATTTGTAGATACCAAACCAGTTGTTACATTGATGTTGCGAATCCAAAGTTTATCTAAATCGAATTCAACTGGTTTACCATGTACACCACAGTTAGCAACTGTTCCGTCTATACCGATAATCTTTTGACAGAAATCAAATGTTGCAGGAATACCAACAGCTTCGATAGCAACATCTACACCACGACCATCTGTCAAATCATAAATTTCTTTAATTGCTTTTTCAGGGTCTGAAGAATTAACTTTATGAGTCGCACCAAATGATACAGCAGTTTCCAAGCGGTTATCGTCTAAGTCCACCATAATCAATTTAGCTGGTGAGTAGAATTGAGCTGTTAAAAGAGCAGCCAATCCAACTGGACCTGAACCAATAATGGCTACACTACAACCAGGTTCTACTTTCCCTTTCAAGACACCAATTTCATACCCAGTAGGCAAAATATCTGATAGCATAACCAAGGCTTCATCTGACAAGTCTTCTGGAGTATGGTAAAGAGTGTTATCTGCATGAGGGACACGTAAATACTCAGCCTGCATACCATCAATCAGGTGACCGAAAATCCAGCCCCCTTCGTCTTCACAGTGGGCATAAATTCCTTTTTTACAGTAGTAGCATTTACCACAGGCACAAACACAAGAAATCAAGACCTTGTCGCCTTTTTTGAAGTTCGAAACTCCTTCTCCAACTTCTTCAACAATCCCAATTCCTTCGTGACCAAGAATGGTACCACTTTGGCAAGCAGGGACATCCCCTTTGATAATATGGAGGTCTGTTCCACAAATAGTAGTTTTTACGATACGCACAATAGCGTCTGTTGGCTTGCGAATCACTGGTTTGTCAACGTCAACAAAAGAAGCAAGTCCTGGTTTAACATAAGTATAGGCTTTCATAAAGCACTCCTCCTTTTTTTATTTGTACTGTTTATAATATAATTGTAAGCCTTTTCATTTGCTTCTTCAAGTGTTTTTGTGATTTTTTTAACTATTTTATTTACCAGTAAAGCAATATAGATAAAAAAGCAGAAGCTAGTCTGCTTTCATCCTTAACAAAGAGAAATTTCACTACTCCATAAGAACTTTCGATTAACATCAAACGACTAAACAAAAATGATATTACTGATAGATGGAGAATATTCTTCTATATCATTGAAACACTAGGACATCCAAAACAATTGCACTTTCAGTAAATTTCTATACTAAAATTACGAATAATCTTTGCAATATTATCTAAGTTGCAATATATATTAGACATTTTACTAACAATTTTTATAATATCGTTTGTCTTTAAGAGCACAATAACGGCCTTGCTTCTCACTTAACGAGATTCAAGACCGTTATTTAAGATTTTTATTTTATAGCTCTATCTTCTACTATTTGATTGTGTTGAAGATGAACTTGATGTACTGCTAGAGCTACTACTTGAGCTTGGTGTAGATGAGAAACTACCAATAATACTTGACCAAGCATTTTGGTAATCTGCTTCACTTCCTCCAATAGCAAAGTGATAGCTTGTCGTAGGAGCTCCCGTCTTGGTAGCCCAATAGCTCGTTACAGTAGAACCTGAAAGATCCACTGTTCTTCCATTAACGGATACTTTGCCAGGCTTCTGCCCTGTTGATCTGAGGACCTGAGATTGAGTCACACTAGAATCAAGATTAAAGCGTTCATTGCCCCAAACACCAGGCTCAGCCTGTTGGATAGCATTGACCAAGTGGGCCATATATTTGGCATTTCGATAATGCCCAGCCCCCTTAGCCATTGGACGGTTGTCATCATGACCTAGCCAACCACCTAGAGTCAATCTTGGCGTCGAAAGCATGAGCCACATATTTTCATCTTCATTGGTTGTACCAGTCTTACCAATCCAGTCTGCACGAGCTAAGCTTGAATTGATAGAAGCCAAATCCGTTTGGAAACTTGAAGTGATCCGAGATGAAATCACCTCACGAAGCAAACTCTGCATAATCGTTGCTGTTGCCTTCGAATACACTTGAACTGGTTTGTCTTGGAATTCATAGATTACTGTGCCATCAGATGATTCAATCTTAGAAATCACATGTTTCTGATGGTAGACACCGTTATTAGCAAGTGTTTGATAACCATTGGTATGCTGGGCAACTGTAACTTCAATACCACCCCCCATAGGCAGACTTTCGATACCGTACTCTGGAATCTCGTAACCCATTTTCTCCATATAGCTCTTAACATCGACACCTTTTTCACGAAGCATGCGATAAGTCCAATAGGCTGGAATATTCCATGAATAGTTTAAAGCATCACCCAAATTGACCATATCTGTGCCTTTACTACTACCATGCACAATCGGACTACCATTTGCAAAATTTGTAGGATAATTTGACAATATGCTAGCACTTCCCATCAAACCTTGATCAATGGCAATTCCGTAGGCCAGCAAAGGCTTGGTTGTAGAGGCTGGTGAACGCTTGGTGTCAAAGGCGTGATTGTTTTGGTTAGTCTGGTAATTACGACCACCAACAAAGCCTAGAACAGCCCCCGTTTTATTGTCCATCAAAACATTCCCTACTTCAGGCTGCCCAGTCGAATCATCTACCAAATGACCATAGTTAGCAACTGCATTTTGCATGGCCGCATGGATTTTTTTATTGATCGTTGTAGTGATTTTGTAGCCACCATTACTTAGTTCCTGCTCAGCTCTCTCATGATAAGCCTTTCGAATCGCTTCATTTTTCAACTCTTGGTTAGAGACATTGTCCTGTCGAACTAAATAATCATACATACGGTCTGTCGCTTCAGCCATAGCTGTAAAGTAGAGATAATCCCTCGAAACAACATTGACAGTTCCTGATGGCAAGAAGTCTTGTTTGAGATTATAGTCCTTGTACTGGTCGTATTCTTCCTGAGTCAGAGCACCCGTGCGGTACATGTTGTAGAGAACATCCTTGGCCCGCTTCAAACCAAGTTCTAAGTCTTCATCACTCTTTAACTCTCCAGTATTTTCATAAGGAGAATAAGTAATCGGACTCTGTGGCAAACCTGCTAGGAAGGCAGCTTGGGGAATACTCAACTTGTTGGCATCGATACCGAAAATCCCTTCAGCAGCTTGCTGGGCACCTGCAATATTCTGCCCTTTATGATTTCGACCAAAGGGAGCAACATTGAGATAAGTCGTCAAGATTTCATCCTTACTCATACTACGTTCCAAGGCAAGGGCATCAACAATTTCTGTAGCCTTACGAGCCAAAGTCGGAGCATCTCCAACCACTTGTTGCTTGATTAACTGTTGAGTCAAGGTCGAGCCCCCGCTAGATGAGCCCAAACCTGCAAAGGTTCCCAATGTCGCCCGAATCACAGCTTTTGGCACAACCCCGTTATGTTCAAGAAAATGTTCATCCTCTGTAGCAACGATAGCCTTTTTGAGATTGTCCGATATTTCCTCAGATGAGACAGAAGTTCTCAGTAAATCACTCTCGATAGAAGCAATGACACTCCCATCTGCGTAAACAATTTCTGAGATGGAAGAAATATTTTTAACCTGCTTGACCAAGTCCTCCGATTGGGGAACCTTGGCCTTGTCAAACAAAGCAACTCCATAACCAAGAGCTACACCAGCACCAAAAAGCCCACCGATAAAGCCTAGAATAAAGAGAGTATTCAGAATGCCCTTAATAGCAACTAAAATGCCACCTAGGATAGCCAGAACTTTCCCACCTGTCCCATCCGACTTCTTCACTTCTGAGACTTTCTCTGACTTTTTATGATTTATTTTTGATTTTACTCGCTGGAAAAATTCCAGCATTTTTCGTTTTAATTCATTTAATTGATTTTGCATGGATTTCCTCACTGTAACTATTATACCATAAAAGGGAAACTTTCAATAAAATAGCCACTTTCTTCCCTATTCTACTAGGCTATTGCCCAAGTTTGTGATACAATAGATAGAAACAATATTTTTAAAAAGGAGAAAAGACATATGCACATTTTTGATGAGCTAAAAGAGCGTGGTTTGATTTTTCAAACGACTGATGAAGAAGCTTTGCGTAAAGCCCTAGAAGAAGGTCAAGTTTCTTATTATACTGGCTATGATCCAACTGCTGACAGCCTTCACCTAGGTCACCTTGTCGCAATCTTGACAAGTCGTCGCTTGCAGCTAGCAGGTCACAAACCTTATGCGCTCGTTGGCGGTGCTACAGGTCTCATCGGAGATCCGTCCTTCAAAGATGCTGAACGTAGTCTCCAAACAAAAGACACAGTAGATGGCTGGGTCAAGTCTATCCAAGGACAACTTTCTCGTTTTCTTGACTTTGAAAATGGGGAAAATAAAGCTGTCATGGTCAACAACTACGACTGGTTTGGCAGCATCAGCTTCATTGACTTCCTCCGTGATATCGGAAAATACTTTACTGTCAACTACATGATGAGTAAGGAGTCTGTGAAAAAACGGATCGAAACAGGGATTTCTTACACTGAGTTTGCCTACCAAATCATGCAAGGTTATGACTTCTTCGTCCTTAACCAAGATCACAACGTAACGCTACAAATCGGTGGTTCTGATCAGTGGGGAAATATGACAGCTGGTACTGAATTGCTTCGTCGTAAGGCTGATAAGACTGGCCACGTTATCACTGTTCCACTGATCACAGATGCAACTGGTAAGAAATTTGGTAAATCAGAAGGAAACGCAGTCTGGCTCAATCCTGAAAAGACTTCTCCATACGAAATGTACCAATTTTGGATGAACGTTATGGACGCAGACGCTGTTCGCTTCTTGAAGATCTTTACTTTCTTGTCACTTGATGAGATTGAAGACATCCGTAAACAATTTGAAGCAGCGCCACACGAACGCTTGGCTCAAAAAGTCTTGGCTCGTGAAGTCGTTACACTTGTTCACGGAGAAGAAGCTTACAAAGAAGCCCTCAACATCACTGAGCAACTCTTTGCAGGAAACATCAAAAACCTTTCTGTTAAAGAGCTCAAACAAGGACTTCGTGGAGTGCCAAACTACCAAGTACAAGCAGACGAAAACCACAATATCGTGGAACTGCTCGTCTCATCTGGTGTAGTAAACTCAAAACGCCAAGCCCGTGAAGATGTTCAAAACGGAGCTATCTACGTCAACGGCGACCGCATCCAAGACCTTGACTATGTCTTGAGTGACGCAGATAAGTTAGAAAATGAACTGACTGTTATCCGTCGTGGGAAGAAAAAATATTTTGTATTGACTTACTAAACTGTTCAACATTTACCTATAAAAAAAAGGAGTTGCCCTCGAGAAAGGTAACTCCTTTTTGCTGTTAATAACTTTCATCTATCTAGCCTTAATAGACAGGCTACGCAGTACAATGCGCAAGGTTGTTAGATTATGTAAGATAGAGAGATTTGAAGGACTGAGCCAATTAAACAAGCCAAAGCCAATCAAACTACTATTTACGACAACGGTATCTTGAATATTCTTCTTGATGAGTGTTTGCAAAGATGATGATAGCGAATCCAACTCTTGGAAGAAATCCAAGCGATTATCTAACAATAAGATATCACTCATCTGCTTAGAAATATCTGCACTCTCATTCATCACCACACCGATATCTGATAGGGTTAGAGCCGCTGAGTCATTCAAGCCATCTCCAACCATCAAAATAGTGTGACCTGCTTTCTGCAGTTCCTCTACTAACTCAAATTTTCCATCAGGTTTCAAGTCTGTATAGACCTGATCAAAGGGCAAATCTTTTACCAATTCCTCTGTTCTAACCAAGGTGTCCCCTGTTGCCAGAATCAATTTTTTCCCTTGTGCCTTAAGTTTCTCCAAGGCTGCTTTTGCTTCTTTTCTCAAAGGAGTATGAATGCAGAACATTCCAATCAATTCATTCTGATAAGCCAAGAATAAGAGATTGTAGTGACTCTTGTACTCTTCAATTAAAGCATTTTGTTCTGAACTGATATGAATCTGCTCATCCTGCATCAAGACATAATTCCCAATAAGAACTGGTTGCCCATCTATATGAGATTTGATCCCCTTGCTTGCAATATATTGGAGTTTCCCATGCATTTCCTCATGTTCAATTCCCTCTATCTCAGCTTGCTTGACGATGGCATTAGCAATAGGATGATAAATGTGTTCCTCAAGACAGGCACTGATTCTGAGAATATCTTCCTCACTATAGTCCCCAAAAGGTAACACCTTTTCAACTATAGGATAGCTAGTTGTGATTGTTCCCGTCTTATCAAACAAGAAAGTATCAACTTCCAGGTATTTCTCCAGAACATCTCCATCCTTAATCACCATTTCACGATTCAACCCCTCCTTGATAGCTGTCAAATAAGCTACAGGAGTAGAGATTTTCAAAGCGCAGGAGAAATCGACCAATAGGAAAGAAATAGCCTTAGAAAAAGAACCTGTCAATAGGTAAGTCAGCCCAGCCCCCAAGAAATTATATTTGACGACCTTATCCGCCATCTTGATGAAATAGCGTTGTTTCGTTTTCTTGTTTTCTTCAGATTTCTTCATCAACTCAATCAGTTGTAAAATACGGCTGTTCATCTGATTATCGGTTACACGAATGCGTAGCTCCCCAGTCTCCAAGACTGTGTTTGCACAAACCGAATCAGACTCTCTTTTTTCAACCGGAAAACTCTCTCCCGTCAAGGAACTTTCGTTGACCATACCTAAACCTGAAACTACTTGTCCATCAAACAGAATTTCATTTCCTTGAGATAGGACCAAGACATCTCCTATTTGAACATCGGAACTCTTGATACTAACGACTGTATCGCCCTGTGCCAAGAATACATCGCTTTCTTTTGCAAGAAGGCTTTGTTCTAAATCTGTTGCAGTTTTTTTCAAGGACCACTGATCTAAATAATTCCCCAAATCAAGCATAAACATGATGTTGCTGGCAGTCTTGGATTGGTTCATAAACAAAGACAATAAAATAGCCGAACAGTCCAAGACTTCCATCGTTAGTTCCTTACGCGCTAGTGTTTGATAGGCTTCTTTAACATATCCAAAAGCCTGATAACAAGTCCATATATAGCGAATAGGAGACGGCACAAGACTACGAAAAAGCACACGCTTAATCGCTGCACCTGAAACGATAGAATAGGCACTCTCTTCTCTACGAACAGGAAGAGTCATCAACTCAGAAACTTTCCCTTTATCAATTCTTTTTAAAAAGGCTTCTGCATTATCTAATACAGAGAAGCCTTCTTTTATACGTAGAGTAAAGTGCTGTTGATCCATGTAAAACTGGATAGACTCAATTCCCTTTTCATCTCTCGCCAAGGAACGAAGATAGTCTTGAATATCCAAGGTGAGTGAAAAAGAAGATGATAGTCGGATAAGTTGGTATCCTCTATGTAGCACTTTAAAAGACATATTATTCCCCTATAAGGCTATCTAATTGCTCTTCTTTTTTCTCTTGCTCGTACAAATATTTGGCATCTTGCAAGACATCGTCTCCATGTTGTTTCACAACAGAAACAGATGCATCTAGCCCGTCTTTCAACTTGTAAGCCTTAGCCAAAGCTTTAGAATAACCTTTTTTAGCTTCCTTACTTGCCAAGATTTTCAAACCAAGGGTACCAAATGCGACACCACCCAAAAAGAGTGATGATTTTTTCGCAACTTTTGCGACGGTTAGTACTTCTTTTAACATACTTATTTCCTCCTTATCATTATTATATAGCAATTTAGATATAAAAGCAATGTCATTTCATAAATTGGAGAATTATACTCAATGAAAATCAAAGAGCAAACTAGGAAACTAGCCGCAGGCTGTACTTGAGTACGG
>NZ_JVJI01000045.1:0-200 GCF_001072665.1 Streptococcus pseudopneumoniae
TGGCGAAGGAGAAACTCCAACTAGGCTTAAACAAATCCCCATTAGTTAGTCGGGAACTTCCGAGGGTGAAGGGGGTGCACGATGTCGAAGCACCGAAGTATAACCGCGAACAGATTCTGAAGAATCTGGAAGAAAGCAAACTTGCGAGGGAATCCAGTAACTTTGACCAGTATCTGGCGAAGGAGAAACTCCAACTAGGC
>NZ_JVJI01000046.1:0-562 GCF_001072665.1 Streptococcus pseudopneumoniae
TCGAACCCGTGTTACCGCCGTGAAAAGGCGGTGTCTTAACCCCTTGACCAACGGACCTGAGTTATTTTCAACTCTTACTATTATACTGGCTTTTCAAACTTTGTCAACACTTTTTTAAAACTTTTTTCATTTTTTTACATAGCTTCTTACCGAGTACGGATATCAAACTCCTTAAACACAATACGTAAGTCTCTTAGGACTCTTTGACGACCTTGGAAGCGTTCATTTCTTAAGACGAGTTCTAACTCTTCTTGTTTATCTTTACTTTGTTTGTTTCTATAATCTCTTAGTGTCTCATGAAAGAGATAATAATCATCTAGCCACAGACCGCCCTCACTGATACGATGACTGATCTCACCCACTTCTTCATAGGGTTCTTTATCATATCTTCGTTTTTGACTTTCCTGCTTACGGATATAGTCTAGGATCCGATTCCGAAACTTTGTCTTAAAATATTTCCTTAAACGAGGAATATCTTCTGCCAGCTCTTCTTCTCTACTGATCAGTTCATGTAAGCAAATCATTCCCTCTTGGTCCCAATCCGATAACTCCCATAAATGAA
>NZ_JVJI01000047.1:0-1191 GCF_001072665.1 Streptococcus pseudopneumoniae
GATTCTTTTTGAAAGAAAGACTAATTCGAATATTACCCTATGGTATTCGGCACACTATAATATGCAAAAGAAAGTGCTAAAAAAAGAGCTTGCCATCATTGAAGAGCCAAGGAAACCAGGTCAATATATTAACGATGAAGAAAAAGTAAGAGAATATTTAAGAAAATACAACATAACCAAAGAAGAATTAGAGAAGGACTACGACGAAATCGTAAATCAGAAAGTCCTGAAAGATTGGTGCTCGATTTATGACAGTAAGTACTCACCAAGCAACTATGGCGAGGTGAAAGTCGAAACCCAGTGGGAGAATTGGTGATAGCATGAAGAAAATACTAGGTGTTTTAACAATAATTGTATTACTTATATCAGTTTGTTTTTACTTTTTTCCTAAACAACCTAACAACATTTTTGATGAAATCTACCAGGAGACGGAGAAGACTTATCGGTCAAATAATATTTTAAGAAACATCGATGGGTTTAAAATAAGAGCAGTTTGGCCAAGTGATGACCCCAATATTTTGTATACTCCGTTCGGATTATACAACAAAGAGAAAATACCGTCAGATTATTCTGAGATAGAAATTGGTTTTAATTTTCAAAACTCACAAAAGGTTTTGTTCATTTACTCTGAAAGAAGACTATCTTCTAATGTTAGTGTAAAAGTATGGGGAAGCTACAATTATAAATTAGGTGTTTTGAGTAAAGAAGTTACTATAATAAAAAAAGAAAATAATTCCAAAGTATATATTGATGAGCAATCAGAGGTGAAATCATACCTAGAGCAGTATGGTATCACTGCCAAGGATTTGGATTCTTACTATGACGAAATCGTTAACCAGAAAGTCTTGAAAGATTGGTGCTCGATTTATGACAGTAAGTACTCGCCAAGCAACTATGGTGAGGTCAAGATTGAAACCCAGTGGGAGAATTGGTGATAACATGAAGAAAATCCTCGGTTTAGTAGCCTTATTCGTGATAATCATATCATCCTGTTTTTACTTTTTTCCTAAACAACCTAAAAATATTTTTGATGAAATCTACCAGGAGACAGAGAAGACATATCGTACAAATAATATTTTAAGGCATATAGATGGGTTTAAAATCAGTCCAGGTTGGCCAAGTGATGATCCAAATATATCCTATACTCCTTTTGGAAAGTATGAAACTCTTCCCAAAGGCTATAGTGATATA
>NZ_JVJI01000004.1:0-743 GCF_001072665.1 Streptococcus pseudopneumoniae
CACCTGGATAGTTACTTTCGATATATACTTTAATGGCATCTTCCCCTTTTTCCATAACCTCTAATGGAAGGATACTGGCATAGATAGTACTTCTGACTTGTTTCCAATCCGTTTTTTTCAAGAATTCTCTTTCTCTCTGAGTGGGATCCTTTTGAAGGTCAGCATAATAGGAAGATATGGCTTGGTCATAGGATTGCCCCTGTTGCATCCGACCGATAAGATTGACTGAATCAAGGTCTGCCTTGTAGTCATCCTCGCCAATACTTGGTTTCTTATCCGTAGCATTTTTAGTCGTGTCTCCTTCCCAGCCTGAAAGATCCTTGACATGCCCTCTACCGCCATAGAAATCGGATAACTGAAGACTGCTAGGATTTAGATGGGTGGCCATAGTGATGGACTGGTGGGTAAAGTCTGCGTGACCTGTTACCAATTCTCCCACTGGGTTTCAACCTTGACATCTCCATAGTTGCTTGGCGAGTACTTGCTGTCATAAATCGAGCACCAATCTTTCAGGACTTTCTGGTTGACGATTTCGTCGTAGTAAGAATCCAAATCCTTGGCAGTGATACCATACTGCTCTAGGTAGGATTTTACTTGGGCCTCGTCTTCAATATAAGTTTCTGTATCTGCTTTCTTCAAACCTATTTTGACAAATTTTTTTAAAACACGATCCTTACGAGTATATTTATTCCATAAGCGAACTCTAACGTTTGGCCCGATTCGCTTTTCAAATGAGATTGAAC
>NZ_JVJI01000048.1:0-371 GCF_001072665.1 Streptococcus pseudopneumoniae
TCCATCACTTGGCCAACCTGGACTAATTTCAAAGCCATCTATATGCCTTAAAATATTATTTGTACGATAAGTCTTCTCTGTCTCCTGATAAATTTCATCAAAAATGTTTTTAGGTTGATGAATAAAAAAGTAGAAACAGGATGATATGATTATCACGAATAAGGCTACTAGACCTAGTATTTTCTTCATGCTATCACCAATTCTCCCACTGGGTTTCGACTTTCACATCGCCATAATTGCTTGGCGAGTACTTGCTGTCATAAATCGAGCACCAATCTTTCAGAACTTTCTGGTTGACGATTTCGTCGTAGTCTTTCTCTAATTCTTCTTTAGAAATATTATATTTTCTGAGATATTCTCTTATTTTTTCT
>NZ_JVJI01000049.1:0-1443 GCF_001072665.1 Streptococcus pseudopneumoniae
AATCCTGAAAAATATAGAAGAAAGTAGACTTGCGAGGGAGAGTTCGAAGTTTAAACAGTATGTAGCGAAGGAAAAATCTATAATTGATAGTTGGAATCGGAATACTTCCAAATCTCCAATAAAAAATATGCCACTGGAAGAGTATGAAATGTATCGGACGAAGAGTGTTATCAACCCTGACTCGGATACAATGACATTAGGTAAATATGAACCTACAATTAGACCTGACGGGACTCAAGATTGGAGTACACCTGGTCCAAATTCATACATCAGCAAGGCTGGAGATACCACTTACTTCAGTTTAGGAGATGATTGGAATAAAATTACAGTTGAATATGGTTTGGATGCAGAAGGTAGAGACATGTTCAAATATTTCAATCAACCTGCACTAGATGATGCGGTTGCGCAAGGCAAGACTATTCGATTTTCTCATGATCCGACGTTGAAGATGTATGAAAAATCAGCTATAAGATGGGAATGGGATTATTTGATGGAACAACATGGATATAAGCGATTAAAACCAAAAGGGGACTACTGGTATGGAATTAAATAATATGGATATTTTATCGGACGAAATCTGTGATGTAGTTGAAAGAGTATTTAAAGATAAGATTGATGGTATAGTGATTTATGATATGATTGATGAATCAAATCATCATACTTTCAAACTGAAGTTCCGCGTCTATAATTTTGCCGGGGTAAAATTTCAGTACGAGAATGATTTCTTCGAGATTTATGTTTTTTTCAATGGTGACGAGGGTTTACTGCTGTCTAAGGAAAATAGTCGTTACAGTGAAATAAGCGATTGGGACAGTTATTTAAAAGAAATCATGACAAAAATCGAGTCGTATATCCCAGAGAAATATCTAAAAGCCAAGGGTTGGCGATAAAAAAGAAGGAGGTATTGGTATGGTTCGAGAAAGTATGGAAGCTATAAAACAAGAAGTAATTGAACGGATTGAGCGTTCTTTTGGAGATAGGGCCTCTGATGTAACCATTTGTGAATTGGTCGATGTCCCAAATCATTATATATTACGCCTCATATTTAGGGCCTATGACTACTATTGGGTTCAATTTAATTATGACAATGATTTATGTGGGTTCTCTATTGATTTGGGTGATGAATTTGGAGCATCGCTTGAAAGCAAAATGCGTAGCTATATGGGAACAAAGGATTGGGATAACTACTTAAAAGAAATCATGGCAGAGATTGAATTACGCATTCCTGATGAATTCTTAAAAACTAAGGGATGGTTGTAAAATCTGTTTAAACTATAGTTTTACAACAGGCAAGTTCGCCTTTCTATGATAGAATAAATGAAACAAGAGTTTACCAATAAACCATTGGTAAACTCTTACTTTAAATAGAATTCTCTTTAAAACAATTCAATGAGCTCTATCAGTTGATGACGAGCTATACGTCCTTATTGGGAACAGACATCG
>NZ_JVJI01000050.1:0-7716 GCF_001072665.1 Streptococcus pseudopneumoniae
AGATATCCCAGGCTACCGCTTCGTAGAAACTAAGAAACTTCCAAATGGAGATACAGAGCACGTTTATGAGAAAGTTAAGACATCATTCAAGGATAAAGATGGAAATGAAATTCCAAACTATCCAACAGAAGACGGTGAACAACCTAAGAAAGATATCCCAGGCTACCGCTTCGTAGAGACTAAGAAACTTCCAAATGGCGACACAGTTCATGTTTATGAAAAAATCATTCCTTCTGTGAAACCAGAACCTGCGAAACCATCAAAACCAGCTCCAGCTAAACCAGCTAAGGAATTGCCTAATACTGGTACAGAAGATCACTCAAGCCTAGCAGCTCTTGGACTTCTTGGAGTATTGAGCGGATTTGGTCTTGTGGCACGCAAGAAAAAAGAAGACTAATGTTTTAATCATTAAAGATTAAACAAAGGAATTCAATTTCATAAATGAAAACCCAACTAATCAAACGATTAGTTGGGTTTTTTATGTGGATTATCTATTTTTCCAGGCTTGGTAACGGGTATCAATTAATAATTGGGTGAGGCGTCCCATGGTTTCCCTTTCTTCTGGAGTGAGGGATTGAGCTTGGATAAAGAGATGATGAATGTGTTCAAGCGCCTTTAAGGAAGACAGGTCATTGATGGAGCTAATCCCAGCATCTAGAATGGTGCCAAAGAAGAGGTCGAAGTAGATCTGGAGTTCCTCATCAGGGACTGTGGCCACCCATTCCTTGAAGGTTGTGTCGACTTGTTGACTATCACTGTTGATTTTATCCAGTTGGACGAAGTGTTTGTCCTCAATCTGCCAACTAAAGATATCGTGTTGGGCGATACCACCTAAGGCAGTACTGTGTACGATGATTTGGTGGTTAGGGATTTCCATCATCATACCGATAATGGACCCTTGTGGGATAAAGACCTTGGTTCTATCCATTATCCTTTGATAGCCCTCGGTTTGTGTCAGTTCTTTATGGAGACCAGGCGCATCAAAGGTATAAACTGCTGTGATTTGATCCTGCAAACTTTGCTCAATTTGGCTAGCAGCATAGATGGCTAAATTTCCTCCCTTGGAATGCCCAGCCAGAATAACCTTTTGCTTAGGATGGCGGGCAAAAAAGTTCTTTAAATAGCGGAGAGCGTGCTTTTGAGCAGGAATTTCCTTCATATAGGTCAGGTGGAAATCTTCCTTCCAGCCAATGATACTGTCATCTGTCCCACGAAAGACAATCAGATAGGTATCGAGAGTGAGGCGGTAGGTCATAGCCGCAAATTGCTTCTGCAGTTCAGGGTCGATGTCGTTGATAAAATGGGAGAGTTTGCAATTTTTGAAGCGTTTGTGTTGAGCTAGCTCATCTAATAGCTGGAGGCGATTTTTGCTGGTCAACATGTTAGATTCTCTTGGAACCTGAGGAGCCAGGTCTAAAAGTCGCTGAGGACTTGTGGAGACCAGATTATCAAAGGAGAGGTAGGTGATTTCTGTTAAGGCTAGAATATCTAATTCATTCAAAGGAAGGTCGTAAAAGGAATCGTGTGCGACATCTTTCAGATAATCAAAAATATTGGCCATAAGAGCTCCTTTCTTTTTATTTATCTTATCAAATTTCCCTCAAATTAGCTAGTAGGGTTGCCTGTTTGTACTGGTTAAAAACAAGCTCTTTCAAATTCAGTTTCAGGCCTTCTAGCATGGAAAAATCTGTTATAATAATAGAAAAGGAGGAGCGCATGCATAAGATTTTACTAGTAGAAGATGATCAGGTTATTCGGCAACAGGTCGGCAAAATGCTCTCTGAATGGGGATTTGAAGTGGTCTTGGTAGAAGACTTTATGGAAGTTTTGAGTCTTTTTGTCCAGTCGGAACCTCATTTGGTCCTCATGGATATTGGACTACCCTTGTTTAATGGCTATCACTGGTGTCAGGAAATCCGCAAGATTTCCAAGGTGCCTATCATGTTTCTGTCTTCCAGAGACCAGGCTATGGATATTGTCATGGCAATCAATATGGGGGCGGATGACTTTGTGACCAAGCCTTTTGACCAGCAGGTTCTTTTAGCCAAGGTTCAGGGCTTGTTGCGTCGTTCCTATGAGTTTGGGCGTGACGAGAGTTTACTGGAATATGCTGGTGTTATCCTCAATACCAAATCCATGGATTTACATTATCAAGGGCAAGTCTTGAATTTGACCAAGAACGAATTCCAGATTTTACGAGTTTTGTTTGAGCATGCAGGCAATATCGTAGCGCGTGATGACCTGATGCGGGAACTTTGGAACAGTGACTTTTTTATTGATGATAATACGCTCTCTGTCAATGTGGCTCGATTGCGTAAAAAGTTGGAAGAGCAGGGGTTGGTAGGATTTATCGAGACCAAGAAAGGGATAGGGTACGGACTGAAGCATGCTTGATTGGAAACAATTTTTTCTAGCCTATCTGCGTTCCCGTAGTCGTCTGTTTGTCTATCTGATTTCTTTGACGTTTCTGCTCTTACTCTTTCAGTTTTTATTTGCCAGTTTGGGAATTTACTTTCTCTACTTTTTCCTGCTGTGTTGCTTTGTAACCATTTTATTTTTCGCTTGGGACATATTGGTAGAAATGCAGGTATATCGTCAGGAAATTCTCTATGGGGAGAGGGAAGCTCAGTCTCCTTTGGAAAGAGTTTTAGCAGAAAAATTAGAAGCGCGTGAGATGGAACTTTATCAGCAGAGATCAGATTCAGAAAGAAAACTGACGGATTTACTGGATTACTATACCTTGTGGGTCCATCAGATTAAGACCCCCATTGCAGCCAGTCAATTCTTAGTTGCAGAAGTAGCCGACCGCCAACTGAAGCAGCAATTAGAACAGGAAATTTTCAAGATTGATTCCTATACCAATCTAGTTTTACAGTACCTGCGTTTAGAAAGTTTCCATGATGATTTGGTCTTGAAGCAGGTGCAAATTGAGGACTTGGTCAAGGAAATAATTCGTAAATATGCTCTTTTCTTTATTCAAAAAGGCCTAAATGTCAACCTATATGACCTTGATAAAGAAATTGTGACGGATAAGAAGTGGTTACTAGTGGTCATTGAACAAATTATCTCAAATAGTCTCAAGTACACCAAGGAAGGTGGTCTGGAGATTTATATGGAAGGCCAGGAACTCTGTATCAAGGATACGGGAATCGGGATAAAAAACAGTGATGTCCTCCGAGTCTTTGAACGTGGCTTCTCAGGATATAATGGACGCCTAACTCAGCAGTCATCTGGACTTGGCCTCTATCTATCTAAGAAAATTTCTGAAGAACTAGGTCACCAGATTCGTATTGAGTCTGAGGTTGGAACAGGAACGACAGTAAGAATTAAGTTTTCAGATATGAATCTGATAATTGAGTGAGCATGATAGATAAGAGCCCAGGATAAGACAACTGGGCTTTTTTATCTTTAACTGTGTATCCTAGTAAATTATTTTATCTACTATAAACAAATCTCTGAGGGATGTGAAGACCACGAACGAAAAGGTAGATCTAGATAAAAAGCAGATTAAGCAAACCAATAATAAGCAAATCTTAACAGTTTGCTTCCTTCCTGTAATTTTTGCATTTCTCCATTGGCCTTTGCTTATCATATGCTTAGTTTGCTTCTAGAGGTCATTGAAGTAGTCGATGATACCATGAGGTTGACGATAACTTTCTCTATCTGTTCAATTGATAGATTTCTTCAGAGAAAGAATATAAAATTTTTGATATAATGTTAAGGATGGACTGACGGATATTTAAAGGATAATTTTCAAAAGAATAACAGGTGAGAAGAAAAATATGTAAGATTGGACAGAAGTCTCTCTACCATCATCCATGCAGAAACAAAATTATACGAAATAAAAGGAGTAACCAATGACTGGAAACTATTCAACACGTGAATACCGTGAGAAATTATATGATGATCTTCATGTTCGATTAAGAGATACAGTGATTTTGATGTGTGCGATTTTTATTGCCTCTATTGGCCTAAATATGAATTCAACAGCTGTCATTATTGGAGCCATGCTGATTTCCCCTCTTATGACACCGATTGTTGGACTGGGGTTTGGTTTAGCTATTTTTGATACGCGTTTAATCAAGCAATCTCTAGAGGTTTTATTTACCCAAGTATTGGTCAGCTTGCTTGTCTCGGCTCTGTATTTCTGGATTTCTCCCCTATCTTATGAAAGTAGCGAATTGATTGCACGAACCTCTCCAACCATTTGGGATGTTCTCATTGCTATTGCTGGTGGGATAGCAGGCGTAATTGGTTCAAGGAAAAAAGAAGCAAACAATATCGTGCCAGGAGTAGCCATTGCAACAGCTCTGATGCCACCTATCTGTACTGCAGGATATGGTTTAGCTAATGGAAATGTACGATTTTTATTTGGAGCTCTTTATCTTTTCTTGATCAACTGTGTCTTTATCATGCTAATCAACATTGTTGGAACAAGATTTTTGATGAGAAAATCTCCCTTAAGTTCATTTAATGAGCTAAACATTAAAATGAGAATTGGATTGATATCCTTGATTGTATTATTGGTCCTTCCAGCCAGCTATTCAGCAGTCACTCTGACGATGGATCAAGCTCGAAAAGAAGGGATCAAACAGTTTGTAGAAAATGAGTTCGCCAATCATACGGTCATTAATCAAGTCTACAAGTCAAGGGACAATGAATTAGTCTTGACGGTTGTTGGAGATCCGATTTCAGAAGAAGAATTAGAAACACTCCACCAAAAACAAGCCTCTTACGGTATTCAATCTGTTCAATTGAAAGTGAATCAAGTTCAGAACTCGCCAACATTAGATAGTGAAGCGACCAAGGAATTTTATGAAAACATTGACAAGTATATTGATCAAAAACTCTCTGAAAAAGATTCACAAAACGATCTCGTAAAAGAAAATGAAGCAGACAAGGATTGAGGACAATGAACTGAATCGGTTTTTACGCCGTGTTTTTCTTGTATCTTCCTCTTTCTTACTTATAGCAGGTTGTTTTTGCTTGAATAAGAAATAAATTAGAAGTTCTATCATCTAAGAAAAATGATGAAAAAAATCATTTAACTAATGGTGTGAACGTTTAGTGTTTATCAGCTCCATTCTCTGTAATTTTGGGGGTAAAATCCACACCATTTAGATAAAATTAGTTGAATTTGATTGGAAAAACGCTTTTATAAAAGCGGAGAAAAGTCTTGATATTACGCTGTTTTTAGTCCAACTGAAATTCATACTTTCCAAACCAGGCTTGAAAAAAGCTCGTAAAGCATCACAATTTAGTAAACGTTAAAACTTATTTAAACTTATTGAAAGCATTTCGTATCAAAAATACGGGATGCTTTTTCTGTTCACCCCAAATTTTTGTAACTAGGTGATACTTGAAATTAATACAAATTTGGTTGTTTTTGATAAATCTAAGCAACACTAAATGATGAAGTGAAAGGGGATGAATCTTTGATAGTATTCATTTATTGTGAAATATGATATACTTATTAATTAGATGGATGAATACTTCTAGAGTTAAATATAGCATAATAGGGACAGACTTTTTGGTTTATTTTTGTTTGTAGTCGGATTATGAAAGAATATCCAATATTATGCGATAAGATAGAATGTTACAAAAAAGAAAGGGGATGCAATCCGATGAAGAAAGACAGATTAATTGTATTGACAGATGCTGTTCTAGCAATTATTATGACCATCTTGATTTTAGAGTTAGAAAAACCAACAACACCAAGTCTTGAAGCTTTTTGGGATTTACGGCAAAATTTCTTTGCTTGTTTTCTTTCCTTTTTCTGGTTGGGATCGTTATGGATGGCACTAAACACATTATGGGAAAAGGTTGAGAAAATTTCCTCAGAAATTATTTGGTGGAATTTGTTTCTACTCTTGGAGCGGCAGGAGTTCTCTTTGGAGAATTTCATGCCATCCAAGATACCAGTCTGAATGATGTGGTGGACCGGATCTATATAAATGTCAAGGATTTACCGTTTCAGTCCTTGGGAGCTTTAGCTAATATCCTGTCTGATATTAAGAAGGGACTGATTCAAGACAGTCATATCTGGTCTTTCTTCCAGTCATTTTTCAAACAATATCAGTTGATAATCAGCTTAAATCAGATCTATCAGTTTGTCTATCTTTCTCTGATGGAGATCATGTCCTATCTTCACTTTGATTATTGGAAAAAAACGGCTCGGTCAGGAGCTAGTATGAATAAGGAGAACAAATGAAACGTTTAAAAATGTTATGGCATATTATGCAGGTTACGGGTTTTACTCGGTTTGCTCTGAGTTTTGTGACCTTTGTTTTTGGGTCAGGAGGCGTGCTTTTCCTAGTTGAACCTGCTATCACAAATTACGGAGACGGTCTTTGGTATGCTTTTGTGACTTCGACGACTGTCGGCTACGGGGATCTCCTAGCTGTGACCTTGATTGGAAGGATTACCAGTGTCTTCTTGACGATTTATGGGCTCATATTTTTTGGCTGTTTATCAGCTGTTATTTTTAATTATTATACCAATTTAAATAAGGAAAGAGGAGAGGACAAATGACTGCCAATTATTCAACACGGGAATACCGTGAGAAATTATACGATGACCTTCATGTTCGATTGAGAGATACAGCGATTTTGATGTGTGCAATTTTTATTGCCTCTATCGGACTAAATATGAATTCAACAGCTGTCATTATAGGAGCCATGTTGATTTCACCTCTCATGACACCGATTGTTGGACTGGGATTCGGTTTAGCTATTTTTGATACGCGTTTAATCAAGCAATCTCTAGAGGTTTTATTGACTCAAGTGTTGGTCAGTTTGCTTGTCTCGACTCTGTATTTCTGGATTTCTCCCTTGTCTTATGCAAGTAGCGAGTTGATTGCACGAACCTCTCCAACCATTTGGGATGTCCTCATTGCTATTGCTGGTGGGATTGCTGGTGTGATCGGTTCAAGGAAAAAAGAAGCAAACAATATCGTGCCAGGAGTAGCCATTGCTACAGCTCTGATGCCGCCTATCTGTACTGCTGGCTATGGTTTAGCTAATGGGAATGTACGATTTTTATTGGGGGCTCTCTATCTTTTCTTGATCAACTGTGTCTTTATCATGCTAATCAACATTGTTGGAACAAGAATTATGATGAGAAAATCTCCCTTAAGTTCATTTAAAGAGCTAAACATTAAAATGAGAATTGGGTTGATATCCTTGATTGTATTATTGATTCTTCCGGCTAGTTATTCAGCAGTCACTCTGACGATAGATCAAGCGCGAAAAGAAGGAATCAAGCAGTTTGTAGGAAAAGAGTTCGCCAATCACACGGTCATTAATCAAGTCTACAAATCAAGAAACAATGAGTTGGTCTTGACGGTTGTTGGAGATCCGATTTCAGAAGAAGAATTAGAAACGCTCCACCAAAAACAAGCCTCTTACGGTATTCAATCTGTTCAATTGAAAGTCAATCAAGTTCATAATTCGACAAAATTAGACAGTGATTCGACCAAGGAATTTTATGAAACCATTAACAAGTATATCGATCAAAAACTCTCTGAAAAGGATTCACAAAAAGATCTCGTAAAAGAAAATGAAGCAGACAAGGATTGAGGATACTGACTTTATCTAACTCATGAAAGTAAATCTTGTGTGGTGGTTTGGTCAATCACTACTAGCTCGGATTAAATAATACTCTTCGAAAATCAAATTCAAACCACGTCAGCGTCGCCTTACCGTACTCAAGTACAGC
>NZ_JVJI01000051.1:0-35161 GCF_001072665.1 Streptococcus pseudopneumoniae
GTGCAATACAGAACTAAATCCTTTACTTAAATTATTTGTCTAACTTTTTGGGGTCAGTACAGATTGCATTCATCTTTTTCCCAGTAGAAACAAGTAAGCAATTGTCAAAAATCTTAAACAGAAATCCCTAATGTCCGACTCATGATCACCACAAGAGCCAATAAACAGAAGGCTACCCCATTAACAATCATGTGAAGCAAGATAGACATTTCCAAACGTTGGGTTTTGTAAGCCGTCCAAGATAGAACAATCGACATACCTCCATAGATAAGAAGGGAAGGTAAATTGGTCGGTAAATGAAGCAAGGCAAAGATAATAGCACCGACTATATAACCCACATTTTCTTTACCACGAAAGAGTTTTTTGGGAATCACTCCTCTACATAAAATCTCCTCACAGATAGGAGCTATTAGAACGAGTAAGAAAAAACTGGAAATCAAGGAACTATTCTGGACCAGATCATTAATGTTTGATTGATTGCTGGTTGTTGTTTCATTCCTCAAATGTAACAATAATACACCCGAAATATTACTAATAAGAATGACTAAATAACTTACGGCCAAACGTGCCAAATCCTTAGCTCTAAAAAAAGAAAAATTAAAACTTGCTAATTGCGTTTTACGAGCTCCAAAAATAAATAGTCCCAAAACCACAATCGAAATACCAGCAACTATCAGTCCTGACTGTAACAATGGTACTGCATTTAAAGTTAAAATAGCAGTAACCCCTATAGGAATCTGATATAAAATTGTCGCTAGCAGAAAGATTAACAGCCAACCTGCACGATTCAATAATTCTTTCCAGATACTTTTCTCTTTCATCACCTATCTCCTTTGTATTAAAAAAGGGGGAAAGTCCCCCTGGGTTATCCTATTATAAGGCCATACTAATATAGTTAAGGATAAACAAGGCATCCAAAATCCAAATCATGACATGAACATCTTTAGCTTGACCTTTGACAAGCTTAGTCAAGGTGTAAGTCAAGAAACCAACTGCAATCCCTTGAGTGATAGAGTAGCTGAATCCCATAAAGATAGATGTGAAGAAGGCAGGAACCGCTTCAGCCATATCATCCCAATGGATATTTTTCAAGCTAGCCAACATCATAATCCCAACGATAATCAAGATTGGAGCTGTAGCAGCTGTTGGTACGATAGCTAGAAGTGGGCTAAAGAAACTTGAAATTGCAAAACAGATTGCCACAACCAAAGCTGTCAAACCTGTACGTCCACCTGCACCAATACCAGCAGCAGACTCAACATAAGTCGTTACGTTTGAAGTACCGGCGATGGCACCAATTGAAGTACCAATCAAGTCTGAATAAAGAGCCTTGTCCAACTTAGCTGATTGGTGATTTTCACCATTTGTCGCTACGATACCAACTTTTTCACCTGTACCGATCAAGGTACCAATTGTATCAAAAATATCTGTCAATGAAAAGGCAAGAATAGCCATAAGAGTTTCAGGCAAGCGAGCTGTATCTGAAATCAAAGCTCCCAAACCTTCTGAACCAAGAGCTGCACCAAAGACTGTCTTCAAGTCTTCAAAGGCTGCACCAACATGGTTGTTAGCAAAATCGATACTAGACAAATCTACCAAACCAACTGCGATAGCAAGAACAGTTGTTGTCAAGATAGAGAGGATAATTCCCCCTTTAATCCCTTTGATAACAAAGAAGATAGTAATGGCAAGTCCTGCAAGAGCCACCAAAACAGCTGGATTATTAAAGCTGACCAATCCTGGAACTGCTGAAGAGTTTGCTGCAATCGTTGCTTGAGCTTTGTCAGCCCCTTCTCCTACAACAGTATAGTTGCCTGGATCAATCGTAAATTTCAAAAGTCCAGCATTCTTAATTCCCACGTAGGCAAGAAAGACACCGATACCAGCTGAAATAGCTGAACGAAGAGCATTTGGAATCGATTCAATGATCATTTTACGAACATTTGTCAAGGTAATAATCAATGAGATAATTCCACAGATGAAGACCATAGCCAAGGCTTCTTGCCAAGAATAACCGAGTCCAAATACAACTGTAAAGGTAAAGAAGGCATTGAGCCCCATACCTGGCGCTTGGGCATAAGGTAAGTTAGCGTAGAAGGCCATCATCAGGGTACCAGCAACTGCACCGATAATCGTTGCGAGGAATACACCTTGAGCAGGCATTCCTGTTTGCGAAAGAATTTGTGGGTTTACAAAGAGAATATAACTCATTGCAAAGAAAGTTGTTAAACCAGCGAGAACCTCTGTACGAACGTCTGTACCGTTCTCTTTTAGTTTAAATAATTTGTCCATTATCAATCTCCTTTTAATTTTTACGAACAATAATAGGATTATATCATTTATCATTCACTTTTTCAATATCTTTGTTTGATTTATTTAAGAATTTGATGAAATTTCTTTTTTGGTTTCGAATCTGCTTTTCTGCCTGCTTTTTGTTATAATAGTAGACATCTTATCTGAAAAGACACTAGAAAGGTCCCTATGACGAAAAAAATTATTGCAGTTGACCTAGATGGAACCCTGCTCAACTCGGACAGTCAGATTTCTGACTTTACCAGAGAAACTATTAAAAAAGTTGCTGAAAAAGGCCATCAGGTTATTATTACGACAGGTCGCCCTTACCGTATGTCAAAAGATTTTTACCGTGAACTGGGCTTAGACACTCCTATGATTAATTTCAACGGCTCCCTCACTCATTTACCAGACCGAATTTGGGACTTTGAAAAGTGTTTGACGGTAGACAAAAAATATCTTTTAGACATGGTTCAACGTTCAGAAGACATTCAAGCCGATTTTATCGCTGGAGAATATCGTAAAAAATTCTACATTACAAATCCTAATGAAGAAATTGCTAATCCCAAACTATTTGGTGTAGAAGCTTTCCAGCCTGAAAATCAATTCCAGCCTGAGTTGGTAACCAAGGATCCTAACTGTATTCTGTTGCAGACCAGAGCTAGTGACAAGTATGCCTTGGCAAAAGAAATGAACGACTTCTACCAGCATCAACTGTCTATCAATACCTGGGGTGGTCCGCTCAATATTCTTGAGTGTACCCCAAAAAGTGTCAATAAGGCCTTTGCTTTGGACTACTTGCTCAAGGTAATGAACCGTGATAAAAAAGATTTGATTGCCTTTGGAGATGAACACAATGATACCGAAATGCTCGCTTTTGCTGGGAAAGGTTATGCAATGAAAAATGCCAACCCAGAGCTACTTCCCTATGCAGATGAGCAAATTTCCTTGACAAATGACCAAGACGGGGTTGCCAAAACCCTGCAAGATTTATTCTTATAGTCCATTCTGACCAGCTTGCAAGCTGGTCTTTGTGCTCTTTTCACAGTCTCATCAACCAGTTAATCGATTGTTCTACTTTTTGCCTCCAAAACCTTGGAAAAGGCTTTCTTTTGTGATATAATTCACATATAAATACAAGAGAGCTCGTCATACTCGACTCTGTTGACACAAAATCAATCCAGTCCCGTTATCCCTGTTCTCGGTCAATATCAAGGAGGATAGCTATGAAAGCTGTTGTTGTAAATCCAGAAAGCACTGGTGTTGCTGTTGAAGAAAAAGTACTCCGTCCACTTGAAACTGGGGAAGCACTTGTAGAAATTGAATACTGTGGTGTTTGCCACACTGACCTCCACGTTGCCCACGGTGACTTTGGTCAAGTACCAGGACGTGTTCTAGGACACGAAGGTGTTGGTATCGTTAAGGAAATTGCACCAGATGTGAAAAGCCTTAAAGTCGGTGACCGCGTCAGCGTTGCTTGGTTCTTTGAAGGATGTGGCACTTGCGAATACTGTACAACTGGTCGCGAAACCCTTTGCCGTACAGTGAAAAATGCCGGCTACTCAGTAGATGGTGGTATGGCTGAACAATGTATCGTAACTGCAGACTATGCTGTTAAAGTTCCTGATGGACTTGATCCAGCCCAAGCTTCTTCTATCACATGTGCTGGTGTAACAACCTATAAAGCTATAAAAGAAGCAAAAGTTGAACCAGGCCAATGGGTTGTCCTTTATGGTGCTGGTGGGCTTGGTAACCTAGCTGTTCAATATGCTAAAAAAGTATTCAATGCTCATGTTATCGCAGTTGATATCAACAATGACAAACTTGCCCTTGCAAAAGAAGTAGGCGCTGACATTGTTATTAACGGCCTCGAAGTTGAAGATGTACCTGGACTTATCAAAGAAAAAACAGATGGAGGAGCTCATTCAGCTGTCGTAACTGCTGTATCTAAAGTTGCCTTCAACCAGGCTGTTGACTCAGTTCGTGCTGGTGGTCGCGTTGTCGCTGTCGGCCTTCCTTCTGAAATGATGGAACTCAGCATCGTGAAAACAGTTTTAGATGGAATCCAAGTCATCGGTTCTCTTGTAGGAACTCGTAAAGACTTGGAAGAAGCCTTCCAATTCGGTGCAGAAGGTTTGGTAGTTCCAGTTGTCCAAAAACGTCCAGTAGAAGATGCCGTAGCCATTTTCGACGAAATGGAAAAAGGTCAAATTCAAGGACGTATGGTACTCGATTTCACCCACTAATCTAATAAAAACCTATTTTAAAAGTTGGAATGCTTCTTCCAACTTTTTTATATTAAATTTTTAAATAGGTATTCAAAAAAACTCCTCCAAAACTCAATATATCAATATTTTCAGATGTAATCTTTTTAATTATTTTATGATAAATAGTTGATTTTTAGATGAAAACGGTTTATACTTAAAAAGTCTTAAAGTTTTCTTAAACGAAAACTAAAACAAAAAAGGAGGAATGACAATAATGAGTATCGGAATCATTATTGCGAGCCACGGCGAATTTGCTGCGGGTATTCATCAGTCAGGATCTATGATCTTTGGTGAACAAGAAAAGGTTCAAGTTGTAACCTTTATGCCAAACGAAGGTCCTGATGATCTATACGCTAAGTTTAATAACGCTGTTGCTGCATTTGACGCAGAAGATGAGGTTCTAGTTTTGGCTGACCTTTGGAGTGGATCTCCATTCAACCAAGCTAGTCGCGTGATGGGAGAAAATCCTGAGCGTAAGTTTGCCATCATCACAGGACTTAATTTACCGATGTTGATTCAAGCCTACACAGAGCGCCTGATGGACGCTACTGCGGGTGTAGAAAAAGTCGCTGCTAATATTATTAAAGAAGCCAAAGATGGCATCAAAGCACTTCCAGAAGAGCTAAACCCAGTTGAGGAAGTAGCAAGCGCTGCAGCTGCTCCAGTTGCCCAAGCTGCTATCCCAGAAGGAACTATCATCGGAGACGGTAAACTCAAAATCAACCTTGCCCGTCTAGACACACGTCTCCTTCACGGTCAGGTTGCTACTGCTTGGACTCCAGATTCAAAAGCAGACCGTATCATCGTTGCTTCAGACAACGTAGCTAAAGACGAATTACGTAAAGAATTGATTAAACAAGCAGCTCCAGGTAAAGTGAAAGCAAACGTTGTTCCTATCCAAAAACTAATCGACGTTGCAAAAGATCCTCGCTTCGGAGAAACACATGCCCTTATCTTGTTTGAAACACCTCAAGATGCCCTTCGTGCTATCGAAGGTGGCGTGCCAATCAAAACTCTTAATGTTGGATCAATGGCTCACTCAACTGGTAAAACAATGGTTAACAACGTTTTGTCTATGGACAAAGAAGACGTTGCTACATTTGAAAAAATGCGTGATCTAGGTGTTGAATTTGACGTACGTAAAGTACCAAACGACACCAAAAAAGATTTGTTTGACTTGATTAACAAAGCAAACGTGCAATAATCGATATTATGAAAGGATTTTAAAGATGTCTATTATTTCTATGGTTTTAGTAGTCGTTGTAGCCTTCCTAGCAGGTCTTGAAGGTATCCTCGACCAGTTCCAATTCCATCAACCAATCGTAGCTTGTACCCTTATCGGTCTTGTTACCGGTAACCTTGAAGCAGGGATTATCCTTGGTGGTTCTCTTCAAATGATCGCCCTTGGTTGGGCTAACATCGGAGCTGCCGTAGCTCCTGACGCTGCTCTTGCTTCTGTTGCTGCTGCCATTATCATGGTTCTTGGTGGCGATTTTACTAAGACAGGTATCGGTGTTGCCCAAGCGGTTGCTATTCCTCTTGCAGTTGCTGGTCTATTCTTGACTATGATTGTCCGTACACTCTCTGTCGGATTGGTTCACACTGCTGATGCTTCTGCTAAAAAAGGTGACTTCAAAGCAGTTGAACGTGCTCACTTTGTCGCACTTCTTCTTCAAGGTCTTCGTATTGCAGTCCCTGCAGCACTCCTTCTAATGGTACCAACTGAAACAGTACAAAGCATTCTAAATGCTATGCCTGATTGGCTCAAAGATGGTATGGCTATCGGTGGTGGTATGGTTGTTGCCGTTGGTTACGCTATGGTTATCAACATGATGGCAACTCGTGAAGTATGGCCATTCTTCGCTATCGGTTTCGTGCTTGCTGCCGTGTCAGATATTACTCTAATCGGATTTGGTGCTATCGGTGTTGCTATCGCTCTTATATACCTTCACCTTTCTAAAACTGGTGGAAATGGTGGCGGAGGAGCCGCAACTTCTAACGACCCAATCGGCGATATCCTAGAAGACTACTAAAATAAGAAAGGACTGAAAACATCATGACTGAAAAACTTCAATTAACTAAATCAGATCGCAAAAAAGTTTGGTGGCGTTCAACTTTCTTACAAGGTTCTTGGAACTATGAACGTATGCAAAACTTGGGTTGGGCTTACTCATTAATTCCAGCTCTTAAAAAACTCTATACTAAAAAAGAAGATCAAATCGCTGCTCTTGAACGCCATCTTGAGTTCTTCAATACTCACCCATACGTAGCCGCTCCAATCATGGGGGTTACTCTTGCACTTGAAGAAGAACGTGCTAATGGTGTTGAAATCGATGATGCTGCTATCCAAGGGGTTAAAATCGGTATGATGGGACCTCTTGCTGGTATCGGTGACCCAGTATTCTGGTTTACAGTACGCCCAATCCTTGGATCACTCGGTGCTTCACTTGCCCTTACTGGTAATATCTTAGGTCCAATCCTCTTCTTCGTTCTTTGGAACTTGATTCGTATGTCATTCTTATGGTATACACAAGAGATTGGATACAAGGCTGGATCAGAAATCACTAAAGATATGTCTGGTGGTATCCTTCAAGACATCACTAAAGGGGCCTCTATCCTTGGGATGTTCATTCTTGCTGTCCTTGTTCAACGTTGGGTAAATATTAAATTTGCTTTCGATGTTGCCAAAGTTCAACTAGATGAAAAAGCTTATATCCATTGGGATAAATTGCCAGAAGGATCTAAAGGTATCCAAGAAGCATTCGCACAAGTAGGACAAGGATTGTCTCAAACACCTGAAAAAGTTACTACTTTCCAACAAAACTTGGATATGTTGATCCCTGGACTATCAGGACTACTCCTTACTCTCCTTTGCATGTACTTGCTTAAGAAAAAAGTATCTCCAATCACTATTATCCTTGCACTCTTCGCAGTGGGTATTGTGGCACATGTTCTTCACATCATGTAATCAAGCAACTTAAAAGGAATCAGGTTCTAAAATCTGATTCCTTTTTTCTATACTTTTATTCTGCCAAGGCTCCCATTGGATCCCAAGGTGCGAGTACAATTGGTTCTGCTTCATAGGCAGCTTGTTCTTCTGCTGTCAGCAATTCCTTACGGACAACGATTTGGTATGTGTATTCGTCCATCCAAGCGTCTGAGGCAACAAAGTAACCATCGGTACCAACCTTGTCTCCCCATGAGTTTTCAACCTTCCACTTGGTTGATTTGCCATTTTCATCCAAATCAACACCTGTCAAGACCATAGCGTGGGTCATCAAGCTTTCGCTGTAGTCCAAACGTCCAGCCTTGTCTTGAGTGAGTTTAATGTCCATGCTTGATTCAAAGTCATAAACATCTGTCGCAAGGATTCCAGCTTTACGGTTGCTGAGCTGACCGACATCTGAACCAAACCAAACAGTCTCACCTGCTTGCATTTGAGCAATCGCCAATTCTTTCAAGCGCTCCATCGGTACGTTGATGTAGCGAACTGCACGGCTGCCAACCACATTTCCCAACATCTCAACTGTGTAAGATTGGCCGTAAGGCTTGTCAGCAGTTGGAGCATTGATAACAGAAACATAGTCTTCTAGAGGAAGATTGACATATTTCTTGTAAAACTCTTGTGGTGTGATGCCCTTTTCGCTTTGGTAGTTGTTATCCTTATCACGATAAGCAAAGTCAAATTTACGTGGTGGAAGTCCTAAAGACATAGCAAGAAAGTTAAAGATTTCTTGCAAAAGATCTTCTTTCTTAGCTTGAACAGTCGCTTGGTCTGCGCCAGAAGCAAGCAAGTCACGCAAGATTTGAGCATCTTGACGAAGCAATTTGTTGAGAATGGCATTTAGCTCACGGCTACTACTAGATGAAACAGACTCAGGGTAAACTGACTTAGGCACGACACCGTATTTCTCAAAGAGAGAAACGACCATATCCCATTGACCACCGTCTTGTTGAGGTGTTTGAAGTAGGAATTTAACCTTACGACTTGTCAAGTCTTGGTCTGCAGTCGCAATGACTTGCTCCAAGAACCAGTTGGATTTCTCATACTTGTCCCAGAAGAATGTATGAGCCTGTGACAACTCAAAATTCTCCAGTTTGTATTGTGAGATGAGCTTGTGGCGGAAGGTGTTGAGAGCCGCAAACATCCAGCAACGACCAGACGCTTTCTGGTTGGTTACCTTGTCCTTAGTCAAATCCAATGAAAAAACAGGTGTATTGTCTACATGGCTTTGGCGACGTTCTAGGGCTGCAAAAATTCCGTTGTGGCTGGCAGCATTTTCAATCGCTTGGTATTTTACATTTGCTTCATAGTTGGCAAATAATTTATCAGTAAATGATTCTTGAATCGCGTTCATAGATTCCTCCTTTTATTCTACAGTCTATTATAACTCTTTTCACAAAGTAAGCAACTGAAAAACATAAAAGGCAAGGATATTCTCCCTCACCTTTTCGAATATAAATCCAATTAAGCAATACTCGCAAGTAGAATTTCTAACTCTTCCTTTGTCAAGCGACGCCATTCTCCTCGTTCTAGGTTCTCATCCAATACTAGAGTTCCCATAGTCAACCGTTGCAAGTCTACTACTTCCTTGCCACAGTATGCCACCATACGCTTGACCTGATGGAACTTCCCTTCTGCAATGGTCACACGGATTTTGCTTTGATTCTTTTCTGTATCTATGGAAATAAGCTCCAGTCTAGCAGGCTGACAGGTAAAGTCTTTGAGCGGAATACCCTTAGTAAATGTCTCCACATCTTCTTGGGTCATGATTCCCTTGACTTGTGCCTGATACGTCTTGTCCACATGACGCTTGGGCGAAAGAAGAGCATGGGCCAGCTGACCATCATTGGTCAGGAGCAGGAGTCCATGCGTATCAATATCCAAGCGCCCTACTGGAAAAACTTCCTTAGTACGAGCTAAGTCATCCAGCAAGTCCAACACGGTTCTGTGCTTGGGATCCTCAGTCGCTGAAATAACTCCTTGAGGCTTGTTCATCATGTAGTAGACAAACTCTTCATACTCCAACACTTGCCCATCAAAGCGAATCTCATCTATTTTTTCATCAATCTGCAATTTAGCTGATTTTTCTTTTTTACCATTTACAGTCACGCGCCCAGCCTTGAGCATGTTTTTGACCTCAGTCCGACTCCCCACAGCGCAGGCAACTAAAAATTTATCTAATCTCATAGAACTATTATATCACACTCAAAAGGAGGCTGGTACAATGACCAACCTCCTTTTCATTTCCGATTTAGGAAATTAACTTCCTCGTCTCCAAAAAATAGCTAAAACAATCATGGAACCTAGTACTGCCGGAATAATGGCAGTTCCTGCTATTATCGGTCCCCAAGTCCCAAAAAGCAAGTGCCCTATAAAGGCACCAATCCAGCCTAGAAACATTTTCCCAAAACATCCCATGCGCTCTCCACGATTGGTTAGAGTACCTGCTAAAAATCCCACTAGGAGACCAACGAACATACTTCCTAACATATTATCTCCTTAATTTGCCCAATCTCCGTTACGGAAGAGTGGTACACGTGTCCCATCCTCACGGATACCATCGATATCCATTTGACTAGACCCAATCATAAAGTCCACATGAACATCTGAACGGTTAAGCCCTGCAGCTTCAAGCTCTTCTTCGCTCATCTCTGCTCCACCAACGACGCTAGTCGCATAGGCTGCACCGATAGCCAAGTGGTTTGAAGCATTCTCATCAAAAAGGGTGTTGAAGAAGGTAATGCCTGACTGAGAAATTGGACTTGGATCTGGTACCAAGGCACATTCACCCAAGGCACGCGCACCCGCATTTTCTAAGACAAGGTCTTTCATGACTTGATCGCCTTTTTCTGCAGCAATATCCACAATTTGTCCATCCTTGAAGGTTACTTTAATTCCTTCGATGATATTTCCATTATAGCTAAGCGGTTTTGTAGAAGTGACATAACCATCTGCGCGACGGAAGTCAGGTGCTGTGAATACTTCCTCTGTCGGCATATTCGGCAAGAATCCTTCACCCTGCGCATTGATAGCACCAGCTGATTCCCAAACGTGGTTCTTCGGCAAGCCAAGTGTCAAATCAGTTCCTGGTGCTGTGTAATGAAGGGCTGAAAATTGTTCTTTATTAAGCATATCAGCCTTACTCTTGAGGATGGCTGCATGCTCTTCCCAAGCCTTAACAGGATCTGCTTCGTAGACACGGCAAGTTTTGAAGATTTGGTCCCATAGGAGATCAACTGCTTCTTCGTCGCTAGCAGCATTTGGAAAGACTTTTTTAGCCCACTCAAGTCCAGCAGCAGCTGCTACCGTCCAGCTGACCTTGTTGGATTGCGTTGCAATACGCATTGGCTTCATAGCAAGTCCCATAGCTTTAGCAGAAGCTGAAAGCTTGTCAGCATCCACTCCGTTCAAGGCACCTGGATCAGAAGAACGGACACCAAGACGGCTAGCCTTGTTCTCCAAGAGATAGTTCATCTCAGCAATCTTATATTCTGGCACATTGTCCAGACGCTCCATCGGCGCATGGAGAAATTTCTCACGGTTAATCACATCATCTGTCCACTGAACAATAACCTCATGCGCACCCAAGGCGTAAGCTTCTTTCACAATCAAATGCGCCAACTCGCGTTGCTCCACATCGATAGAAAGAGCCAAAGTGTGACCAGGTTGCACGTTGATTCCATTCGCAACCAATAATTTCGCATATTTTTCTAGATTTTCTTTAAAATTTGGTAAAACCATTCTATTCTTCCTTTTCTATTTTTATTTTTCTTTCAAAGCAGAAAATAATCCTGCCAAAGCAATAGCACCTGACAAGAGTGCTGTTGATAGAAGAATTGTCTGATCAGCAAGTTCTAATTGATAGTCAAAAAATTTTGAGCTGGTTTGTCTTTTACAAAATCCTTCCCTTACTAGTATATCACATATATTGGTATTTTAAAAAACAAGCTTACTGAAGCTTGTTTTAATTAGCTATTACAAAAATTTTGTACATATCTTTCCACTTCTTTTTCCATAGATTGAATCTCACCAATATCCCATCTATTTTTTTTAGAAGTTATCTCTGCCATCATCTGTAATTTTAAACTCTGGCGATGGAATATATCTTCTTTTTCCCATTGTTTTAATTTAGCTTCTGGATAGGAGTTGCCAAACCTAGAGTTCTGACTATCGGTAATAATACAAAGGTTGCCAAAGGAATGTAAAAACTCAGCAGGTAATTGGCTCTCTCCATCATGTCCATTTGGATTCTGAGGATACCAATGTTCTACGGAGCGACGATAAGCAAATTTAAAATCTTTAAACTCAATATCGTAATCTTTCTTCAATTCTTCACGATTTTTCCATAAAACATAATCTACAAAGTTAAAAGCGTAAACAGGAATTGCCCCATATTTTTTGATACTTTTATCTTCGGTAAACAATCTTTCCTCAGCATATCTCACTGCCATTTTTTCAAGAAAATCCTTAAAGAGACTAGCAAATTCTGTTTGATTTAACTCTTCAATATGGTTAAACAGGAATTGCAAGATTTCATATAACCAACGACTATCACGATTAGCAGTAAAGGTCACAGCAAACATGGATTGGAGAAGAATGATGTTTTGGTTAATTTCCGAATCCGAAAACGTATTATTAGTAAAACGTTCTTCGACTATATAATGCTCTTTAGATTTTCCATTTGGTTGATATTCATAATAAGTCCCCTTCTGTAAAAACCATTCATCCTTATTTCTACTTGAAGAGTCCATATTCGAATTTCTAACGATGTAATTATCGAAAATGTGTTTTATTCTAAGAAGAAATTCACTAAATTCAATAACCCAAGTTTTATCTTTATTTTTTATATCAAATAGTGCTAAGAGTTTCTTATCATCTAGTTGAATCTCATCAGTTTTCTTACCTTCCGCAATTGCCAATACATGGAGTAAGAATGTTGGAAAATCAATGATTGTAGTATAATCGCCAAAATCTTTTTCTACTTCTATATTTTTTTCATTTATCTTTTTTCCTAATATATCTGATAACTTTCTTCTTTCATTTTGATGAAAATCAATATCATTATAAATATTATGAAATGAATAATTTGTAAAATGCCATCCAAAAATACGTTCACGTTCTTGAAAGTCATCTGCTCTCTTCCGTCGCATCTTAAACTGACTTGCTACCGGCTTATCAAACTCTGCACAGGCATCCCAAATTCTTGCAAACTTTTGCGCCATTTCTTGATCTTCACCAAATTTAGACATCATTTGTGCCTTAAGGATTTCATGAGCCTCTAGTTGTTCTCCTCGAGAATTGAAACGTTCGAAATAAAGATTCAAATCTAAATCCTCAGGAAGTATACTCCGAAAAATGATGACCTTTTCAAAAAGATAACCAACGAAAGACTGAGGATTCAATTGGCGCTCTTCTAACACTTTTTTCAATGCGTCTCTAGCATGTCCGTAACCTCTAGTCAGCTCATTTTCATCGCCCTCTAAAATTTTTTTCTTGGAAAATAAATCTTGAATATTCTTATTTGATTTCTTCCTAGCTGGAAAGGTAAGATTGACAGCTTTCAATCTATCAAAACCAAACTCATACTTCAAAGCTAAGGCAATCAAATTAAGGGCTGTTGTTCGTTGTTGCCCATCTATGATTTTGAAAATGTCATTCTCTTTATTAACGACTAATGTTCCAATATAGTAATTGTCTCTATTTTCTTGAACAGCATCTGCTACGTCGTTCAATAACTGCTCAATTTCATCATAAGTCCAAGCAAAATTTCTCTGATAAAGAGGGATAGCATAGGTATCTTCATTTAACAAACGATTAACTGATAAGCTTATATGTGTTTCTACCATTTATCTTTTTCCTCTTCTATAATCTTGTCCACAGTATAATTTTCAAATAGCTCTCTATCTATTTTGACCATAAAATCATTCGGAGTGACAGCATGAGATAAAAGTTGAAATAGCTTTTGAACCTCTTTTTGTCTAAACCTTCCACCAGCAGCATAGTTCCCAACTGTCGCATCATATATGGCTTTAGATTTAACTCTAGGGTAGTAAGACCAAATAAACAAGGTCTCTACTATCTCCTTTGATAGCTCCTCTTTTCCAAATCTATCTGCGAAAAGCGAGCAAATATTTAGGAATATATTGTGACATTTAAGATAGCGTCCTTTTGAGCTATTGTAAATGTTTAACATACCTTCTGGGTAAGCTAAATTTTGTCCTTCCTCCTCTAACTCATTAGATATTCCTAACTGTTCATTTAAAAAATCTTTATGATTTTTAACAGTTTCATGAGCAGATTCAATATACTCAAAAAATTTACTTCCATCAATGATTGGCATAGTAATGGACATGGGGAGATTTTCAATATGACGATACAATTCTAAGTATGGAAAGTTCTGATTCAAATCAACGCCTTTAAAATCGTCAATAAAATCCTCTGTAAAACGGAGATAAGATCCATAACGCTTTTTTGTCAATCCTGTATCTCCTCGAGACCAACGTCTCATACGGAAAAGATGTTTATCAAACAACTCTTTGAGACTTAAATCTTTATCTTCTACAAATTGCTCCCACTTTTCAACAATCTTTTCATCTTCTGAATCTTCCTTGCGGAGATGATAGGCTTTGAGCAAATCATGAGGTTCTAAAGGTTTTCCACGATTATTCTGAGAATCAAATAGCTGAAAAGCCTCTGATAATCGTTTTTTGGGCATAATAATCACAGAGACAGCACAATTCTCTAATAAAAAGTTGCAAATATCTTTTGCCTCATTTTCGCTAACCAATTGAGTCAAATTTTCCCACTCGTTATAATTTTCACTCGCATGATAGCAAGATAGCTCTCCAAATTCAGCACTCAGCAGTTGATTAGCACCCTTATAATTCTCTAAATCATCTAATAAATGAAGAAACAAGGAAATAGAAATTAGCCGTTGCTGTCCATCGACAATATCTAAGTATCTATCATTTCCATCATTTTCATCATTTTCATGCAAGATAACGGAACCAATCTGATATTCCTTTTTCCCCATAGCATCTCGTAAATCATAAAAAAGATTACGGATATGTTTTCTGTTCCATTTATATGGTCTTTGATAAGAAGGAATTCGCAAATTCCCTTCTTTCAATAGTTCTCCAACCTTTTTAGAAGTAAATTGAATAGTCATTTTACCCTCATCTATATTTATCTATCATTTCTTGAGCTGTTTGCTTCATATCCTCTACTAAAATCCGAGGAGACAAAACAGTAACCGCTTCTCCTTGCCCCAGCAACCAGCGTTTAAGCCCCGGTGTATGCTGACTTTCAAACTGAAAATGAGTCCAATCGCCATTTTTCCCAACTATTTTTGCATTTGGAAATTGATCCATCACAATCGTCGGATCGTACAAGTACTCGATTTCAATACTGATTTTCTTCCCGATAAAAGCATCCACTCTCTCGTTACGAATATCACCATCTCTAAATTTATCTCGATAAGAAATAGAAGGTTTCTCTATACCACTAAAAGACCAGGACTGGATACGGTCTACTCTTAAAGTAATATAAGTAGCATGTTTCAACTGGTAAACAACCAGATAGAAATAATGATTATCATAGTAAAGAGAGACTGGCAAAACAGTCTGCCTCTTAGAAGATTCAGAATAAGGTTTTTGATAGATAATATCTAGAACCTGTTCATGCAAAATAGCTTCTGATAAATTCCAAATTTTCTCTATTCTATTTTGTTGATCCGTTAAGGGAGCATAGTTCAGCTTTTCACTGCCAATAATCTGCTCAATTTCTTTTTGGTCATCACGAGGAACTAAAACCAGCAAATTTTTTAGTAAGCTATCAATTTCTGGTCTGTTCAGTGCTCGATTTTCCAATAAAATCTTTGAAATAACGAGAATATCCTTTTTATTAAAAACTGACTTACTTGCTAAACAATACTTATTCGTCTTACGGTTATAAAGAAAATCTCCACTATAACTGGTGTTACTAGATAAAATATCACGGAGTAGCGAAAAATCTCTCTGTATAGTCTTTTCACTAACCTCAAATTCCTGAGCCAATTGCTTTTTTTCAAATGAAGTACCTAACTGTAAACGTAAAAAAATCGTTAGTAGTCTCTCTTGATCATTCATTTTCAGTCCTTCTTATTATTTTTCAAGCGATGTTAAACACGCTGTCATCCCCCACTTAAAACGCACAATTAAACGAGATTGAACATTTTTCAACTGATCTGGTTCAGAATCACCAGATAAAACAATTTGCTTATTCTTAATATGTTGAGAATTAAATAGATTAAAAAATTTTTCTTGAATCATATCATCTTTTTCTCCCAATACCTGAATATCATCTACAATTAGGAGATCAAACTCCTCACTTCTAACTTTTTGTATTTCTAGCTCATTTTCCAATAAGTTTTCGGCAGAAATGTATTTTACTCGTTTTTCTGGATTGTTCTCAAGCACCTTATTCCCAATAGCTTGAAGGAGATGTGTTTTACCTGAACCCGATTCCCCATAAATATAAAGGGGATTATATTGTAACCCTAAGTTTTCTACTACAGCTACGGCCCCTTTCTTTGCTAAATCATTACCATCTTTTTCTAGAAAATTTTTTAATTGATATTTGTTATCTAATCCTGTATTGTTCATCATTTTAACCTCTAACTTTGCACTTTATATTCAAAACGATTAAAGCAAAATAAACTAGCCCTTAGGTGATTTCAACTGTACCACTATGCCAGATTCGAAGAACTCAACTACGGATTCAGCCATATTTTTTAAGTCTTCGGGTAAGCAGTCTGAATATACAATGAAGAGTTTGTTTCTTTTCTTACTCTCTTTGAATCGCTGCATCCAGTATTCCTGTACCCTTTGATCAGCCTCTCCCAAAAATTGAACTCCATCCAGAAAAATCAAATCATACTCTGTATACCCCATTTGCAGTTTCATCCATTGACTATGTTTAGAAAAAATCAAATTATCTCTCACTCGATAATATGCAAGTGATGCTATTGGAGTAACAGGTTTTATTTTAGTTAACGTATAATAAAACAAATGCCATCTATCAGTCTCTGAAATACCGCAAATGTAAATACATTGAGAATCTTCTTTTAAGTCTATTTGTGGGAATCCGGTCCAATCATTCCCATCATCTTTCAAGCCTTTTTCAAAATTATAAATTTCCTCTTCAATTGACACATTAGAATTTAAAATTTCTTGATTCACCATATTATACTCTCTTTTCTATTATTTTTAAGAGAATTATAACAAATCAAGTGGACATATTTTGTCCACTTGATCAAAATAAGCAATTTTTTAAAACAACTCATCAAACAAACTCAACTGGTTATCCTCTGGCATATTGCCGAGAATGCCCATTTCATCCATCTTTTCAACCAAGGTTGAGGAAAGTCCGCCACGCTTGCGTAATTCTGTTTTAGAAAGAAATTCTCCCTCTTCACGCGCTCGTACCAACTGCTTGGCAACGTTCTCTCCCAGACCATCCATTGCTACAAATGGCGGAATGAGGGTATCCCCATCGATGAGGAACTCTGTCGCCTGACTACGGTAGAGATCGAGTTTTCCAAACTTGAAACCACGTTCCCACATTTCATTGACAATCTCAAGAGTTGTATAAAGATCAATCTCCACATTAGAAGCCTCATTGTTCTTCCGTTTTTCAGAGATTTCTTCCATTCTGCGCTTGATAGCATCCAAGCCCGCCCCCATGGTCTTGATATCAAATGCCTTAGCACGGATTGAGAAGTAAGCACAGTAGTAATAAATAGGGTGGTGAACCTTAAAGTAGGCTACACGCAAGGCCATCATAACGTAGGCTGCCGCATGGGCTTTAGGGAACATGTACTTAATTTTTCCACAGGACTCGATATACCACTCTGGCACCTTATTAGCCTTCATAGCTTCGATATAGCCATTTCTTTCCTCTTCGGAAATCTTCAGCCACAAGCCCTTACGTACGCGTTCCATGATGGTAAAGGCCATCTTAGGTTCCAGACCCGCATGCATAAGGTAAACCATGATGTCGTCCCGACAACCGATAACAGTTGATAGGTCCGCTATTCCTTGTTTAATCAAATCTTGTGCATTGCCCAGCCAAACGTCGGTACCGTGGGACAACCCTGACAACTGAAGCAATTCTGCAAAAGTCGTCGGATGCGTCTCGTCTACCATTCCACGTACAAAGTTGGTTCCAAATTCTGGAATCCCCAACATCCCTGTAGGCGTTCCAATTTGTTCAGGTGTTACCCCAAGCACATCAGTCCCAGAAAAAAGGGCCATAACGCCTTCGTCATCCATAGGGATTTCATTAGGGTCAATCCCAGACAAGTCCTGGAGTTTTCGAATCATAGTCGGATCATCATGTCCCAGTATATCGAGTTTGAGGACGTTCTCATCGATATCGTGGAAGTTAAAGTGAGTAGTCTGCCATTCAGCCGTTACGTCGTCTGCTGGATATTGGATCGGCGTAAAATCATAGACCTCCATATAGTTAGGAATAACTACGATTCCCCCTGGGTGCTGACCTGTCGTACGTTTGACACCCGCAGCTCCCTGGGCTAGACGTTCCACCTCTGCAGCACGATAAATTTTCCCATAATCTCGCTCGTAACCCTTGACAAATCCATAGGCTATCTTAGCTTTCACCGTACCAACCGTTCCTGCACGGAAGGCATATTCCTCACCAAAGATATCACGCACATCCAAGTGAGCACTAGGCTGATCTTCTCCCGAGAAGTTCAAGTCAATATCAGGAACCTTGTCTCCATCAAAACCAAGGAAGGTCTCAAAAGGAATATCTTGTCCGTTTTTGCTGAGTTTGTGGCCACATTTAGGACAGTCCTTATTGGGCATATCAAAACCTGAACCGTAAGAACCATCAGTGATAAACTCACTGTACTGACACTGACCACAGACATAGTGTGGAGAGAGAGGATTAACCTCTGTAATCCCAATCATGGTCGCAACGAAACTGGACCCAACAGACCCACGAGAACCAACCAAGTAGCCCCGTTCATTAGAACGTTGCACTAGCATCTGGGAAGCCAGATAAATCACAGCAAATCCATTCCCCAGAATAGAGGTTAGTTCTTTTTCAATCCGCAAATCGACAATATCTGGTAGCGGATTTCCATAAATCTCAAAAGCTTTCTTATAGGTCAACTCAGCAACCGTCTCTTCAGCCTTGTCGATGAAAGGCGTGTACAAATCACCTTTTACAACCTCAACGGGTTCAAAGATTTCTGCCAAGGCATTGGTGTTTTCAATAACCAACTTGCGTGCTAAATCCTCGCCCAAGAAGGCAAATTCATCCAACATCTCATTGGTTGTTCGAAAATGAGCCTTGGGAAGAGGAGCTGGTTGGGCATGTTCCCCATGACCGATGGTTCGGTTAATCATAGCCCCCTGGCCCAAACTACGGACAATAATTTCACGGTAAATCTCTTCTTCCAGTTCGATATAGTGAACATTTCCCGTAGCCAGAACAGGTTTGCCAAGACGGTCCCCAACCTCTATCAAACTCTTGATAATGGTCTGGAGCTCCTCCATATCCTTGACCTGCTCCTTGGCAATTAATGGCGCATAAATAGCCGGTGGCATAACCTCGATAAAGTCATAATACTTGGCCACCTCAACCGCCGCATCCACACCTTGGGAAACGACTGCATCAAAAACTTCACCCTCAGAGCAAGCTGAACCTAAAATCAAGCCCTCCCGATGGGCATCTAGAACCGTTCTTGGAATCCGTGGCACCCCTTCAAAGTACTTGGTATTGGATAAAGAAACCAGTTTAAAGATATTTTTTAGCCCTACTTGATTCTTGACATAAATTGTCGCATGTTTAATCCGAGCTTTTTTATAAGAATCTGGGCTAATCAAATCAATGTTGAGTCTAGCTAAATCGGTCACACCATGTTTTTCTGCTACCTCTTTGATAAAGATGAAAAGCAGGCGACCTGTAGCTTCCGCATCGTAATTGGCCATGTGGTGATGTTCTAAAGCCACACCAAAACGCTTGGTCAAAGGCCCCAAACCATGACGCTTATACTCAGGATAGAGGTTTCGAGCAAACTCTAGCGTATCAATCACTGGCTGGCTAATCTTAGGCAGACCATGACGCTCATAGTTGGCATTCATAAATCCAACGTCAAAGGTGGCATTGTGGGCAACTAGGACCGTGTCCTTGCAAAACTCTTGAAATTCTTGCAGAACTTGTTCCAGTGGTTTGGCATTTTTGACATGATCATCTGTAATTCCAGTCAACTCAGTAGTAAAAGCTGACAAAGGATGTCCAGGATTGATAAATTCATCAAATTCAGCAATGACATTCCCCTTGTACATCTTAGAGGCCGCAACCTGAATCAAGTCATTATAGATAGCTGAAAGACCTGTCGTTTCCACGTCAAAAACCACGTAGGTCGCTTCCGACAAGTCCATCTCCACTTCGTTGTAGACGATAGGGACACGATCCTCCACGATATTGGCTTCCATACCATAGATCAGCTGGATTCCTGCTTTCTTAGCCGCCTTATAGCCGTGTGGGAAGGACTGAACATTTCCATGGTCCGTGATGGCAACCGCCTTGTGTCCCCACTTAGCAGCTGTCGCAACGATCTCTTCTACCTCGGGTAGTGCATCCATGGTCGACATGTTAGTATGAGCATGAAACTCAACCCGGCGCTCACCTTCTGGCATCAAATCCTTCCGCTCATAGTGAACAACTTCCTGCACGTCTTGCACGTTCATAGTCAAATCACGTGTGAAGTTATTCATCTCCACATTCCCACGAACTCGGAGCCAAGAATTTTTCTTGATTAGGTCAAATTTCTGAGCCTCTTCCTCATTCTTAACCCACTTTTGCATCGAAAAACTTGAAGTGTAGTCCGTCATTTTAAAGTTGATCAAAACACGCCCTGTTCTGGTCACTTTTTGCTCCACATCAAAAACAACCCCTTCAAAGACCAGACGATTTTCCTCCGTCGTCACTTCGATCATAGGAGTAATCTCCGCCTTATCTAGCTTTGGCTTAGCCGCAGCCTTTTTGGCTTGAAAATCAAAGGCTGGCTTCTCTTCCGCTGGAGGAGGTGCCAGCTGTTCCAGTTGTTCCATCGCACGGAGCGCTTCCTCATTGGCCGCTTGAACAATCTGCTCATTTTCAGCATGAAAGGCCTCTTCCTGCTCTTGGGTCAGCACATCATTCTTCTCGACTTGACAATTAAAAGTTGGAAAGCCAAATTTTTCAAGTTGTTTAGCTAAATTAGGAAGGTGATTTTTCTTAAAGTGTTCCTTATCAATCGCCTCGGAACCCTCAATAAAGAGTTGATTTCCATCAGCACGAACTTGCAAATTCTGATAAAGAGATTTAAAACCTTGACTAGTACATGGGCCTTCAGAGAAAGCCTCCCTATAGTAGGACTGCAAGAGCTGATTTGAAAATTCTTGAGACCGAGCCTTGATTTCGAAAACAGCTTTATTGCCTGTCTTAGAAAATTCTTCGCTCAAACCTTTCTTTAATTCTAAAAAGATTTCAATCGGTAAAATATTAGAAAATACGAAATGAAACTCCCATACCTTACTAATTTTATGAAGCACAACTCGATCAATATCAGCCTGTGATAAAGCAGGATCCTGTCTCATCTCAGCAGACATCCCCAATTGATTCATCAAAATTTCAAAACTATTTGACATTCATTTTCCTCACATTATTCTCCTACTATTTTACCATACTTAGAGGTGTTTTCTAAAGACAAAAGGAAGCCACTTCAAGACAACAAAGAATTTTCTTATGTATATCCTTACTCCTCATTTAAGGATATTTATCTAGGGAAATTAAAAAATCTTCCAAACAGTACTCCCTCCCCAAAAAAGTTAGATGAATAGTTTATCTAGAGAATTTAGTTCTGTTTTACACATAACGAAAACACCCCGAAAGTTAGTCGGAAAAAATCTAACTTTTGGGGTGCAATTTATTCTTTATAAAACCTGAAAAGAAATCAGTCTTTAACTTCTGCTTTCTATCTTATGCTTGATAACGTTTCACGCCATCTAGGTAGGTTGCTACCAATTCCAAATCTTTATCTAGTACGATAAAGTCCGCGTCATAGCCTTCACGGATTTGGCCACAAACATCATCAATGTGAACAGATTTTGCTGGGTTAAAGCTTGCCATCATAACTGCTTCGTGTGGAGAGGCAATGTTCCAGTCAACCACATTCTTCAAACCGTCTTTGAGTTTGAGAATAGAACCCGCTAAGTTACCTGTCGATTTGAGGCGAGCAGTTCCATTGGCAACTACTACTGGGAATTCTCCCAACATGTAGTCACCGTCTTCCAATCCACCCGCTGTCATACAGTCTGTGATAAGGGCAATATTTTCAGTTCCTTTTTGTTTGATAAGAATTTCGCAGGCTCTTGGATCTACGTGATGGCCGTCACAGATCAACTCTGCATAGGTATGTGGCAATTGGTACATGGCTCCAACCATACCCAGTTCGCGGTGAGTCAAGCCACGCATGCCATTGTAGGCGTGTACCCAAACACTCGCTCCAGCATCGACTGCTTTTTTAGCTTCATCAAAAGTCGCGTTTGAGTGCCCAAGAGCAACCGTCACACCTTCTCCAGTGATAGTCCGTACAAAGTCTTCTACACCTTCACGCTCTGGCGCAAGGGCAATTTTATTTAGCAAGCCATTTGCTGCTTTTTGCCAAGTACGGAACTCATCCATACGAGGATCTTTCATGTAAGCAGGGTTTTGAGCCCCCTTGTATTTCTCTGTGAAATAAGGTCCTTCGAAATAGATTCCACGAATCTTGGCTCCACTTGCTTCCTGGTAACGAGCACCAATATTTTCTGTTACCGCAAGCAATTGCTCATAAGATGATGTCAAAGTGGTTGGCAAGAAGCTCGTTACCCCCATGCTGAGGAGTCCTTCACTCATGGTATGAAGGGTTCCTTCGATATTATTATCCATAACATCCACACCGCCAAATCCATGAATGTGGGTATCTACAAGTCCTGGAGCAATGCTATAACCTGTATAGTCAATCACCTCAGCTCCCTCAGGAATCTGCTCGACATGTTTTCCAAACTTGCCATCCACAAGTTCCAAGTAACCACCACGACGAACTCCGTGTGGGTAGAAAAATTGATCCGCTTTAATATAGTTAGGCATAATGTTAACCTCCTTAAAAGATTGATTCCACAATTTATTATGTCAATTACATTATAAACCTTTCTTTTTTATTTGTAAATGGTATAGACCTATTTTCTAGAGATATTTTAAAAGAGCTGGACTTCTCCAACTCTTCTCTTTTAAATACAAGTTATTTTGATTTGACTGGCTTGTCTTGAGCTGTTTGCAAGGCTGTAGCAATGGTATCTGCATACAATTTAGCTCCTGCTTCAATTTTACTGTTGTCACTTCCGAAATGGACTTGGTCTGTTCCAGTCCAAATTTCTGGATGCTCTTTCGCAACTTGATTCCAATCTGCTATCGTGATGTAAGGAGTCTTCTCTGCCAATTCTCTCATATAGGCAGCCTCTTTCTCAACGATTGCATAGGTCTCTTTTGTCTTATCTCCTTCATAAGGAGTCACCAAAACCATATGGTGGCCCTTAGGAAGATTTTTCACGATACTATCCCAATCTTCCTTGTAATTTTCAGGATTATTTACCCCAGTTGCAATAACCACCATCTTTGGTAGAAATTTATTCTGGCTATTGTTGAGCATGATTTCATTGGCAGTCTTAGTTGTTCTGCTGACCTGTGCATTAATCTGTGCTCCAGGAAGGGCTGTCTGCAAAGCTGTATTAGCTCTTAGTGCTACCGAATCACCAATTAACATAGTGCCATCAGCAATTCCTAAACTATCAGCTTCTGCTCGTTCTGTCATCACCTTGGTCTGGCTAATATTTGTTGCAGCTTGCTTCAAGCCATTGACAGTTAAGTCTGTCTCAAAAGCTCCCACTTGTGGCGCCATCAAAGTCACTAAAAAGACAATGAAGGCCAAGATTCCTGTACTTGCTGCAAGGATTGCGTGAATATGAGGCAGGGGACGAAGAGTTTGTAGAATAGGTATGTCCTTTCCTGCAATCCAAGGTTCCAACACATAAAATGAAAGACTGGCGAATCCATAAGAAAAAATCAAAGTCAGTAACACAGCAAAAAGATTTGATGTCAACTGTGAGAAAATAATGTAGAAAGGCCAATGGAAAAGATAAACCGCATAGCTAGTATCCGCTAAAAAGCTGATCATCTTTGGCTCCTGCACGTTAGGAGTCTTTTCATGTAAGACACGCGCCGCCAAAATCATAGCAAGGGCTGCAAGGCTGGCAAGCAAGAAGCCCATAAGATAGGCAAAGAGATAGGTAAATTTGACAAAGAAGGTCAAAATGAGTAAGAAGCCAAAACCTCCTCCAAAAACTAAAAGGGTCCTTCGTAAATCCCATATTTTATCCAACTGCTTAACTAGGGAAGTCGTCTGACGAACGCCTACAATCGTTGCTAGAATACTTCCCAAAAAGAATGGATAGACATGAGTTAAACTAGAGAAGTAAACAGAGGAGAAAGAGGTTACTAGAAAACTACCAATAAACATGGAGAAGAAGCTGATCAAGAAGGCAGCAGCAGATAAGAGAAAGACCATCCCCTTCAACTGACCATTTGATTTAGCCTGTTTAGATAAGAACCAAACTGCCAATCCCCAGAGGATATAGTAGTGAACCTCAACAGCCAAGCTCCAATTATGAACAAACAAATGTGGAATGAACTGAGATTCATAACTCCCACCTGTTAGGAGCTCATAGAAGTTGGTCATGAAGCCTAAGACACCCGCAATCTGACCCCCAATTCCAGCCACATAATCTTGCCGAACTAGAAAAGTAAAGGGCATGGTTACCAAGACCATCAAAACCACAGGTGGCACAATCCGATAAAAGCGTCTCCTAAAAAATCCAACCAAATCAATCTCATGATTTTTAGAAAATTCTTCGATAAGTAGAGCTGTAATCAGGAAACCTGAAAATGTGAAAAAGACATCCACCCCGAAAAATCCTCCAGGAAAGATAGTCTGAAAGAAATGATACAAGAGTACCAGTAGTAAACCTGTAATCCTAATCAAGGAAAACCATTTAATGCGCATACGAGTTTATTCTCCCTTTCATTATACACTTTATTCTATCAAAAAAAGAAGAAAAATCCCAAGAGAAAACTTAGGATTTTTAGCTTATATCAATTCCATTTTAGAAATTACGGCCTGATTTATTATAGCCATATTTTTCAACAAAATACTCACGAAATTCCAAAAGATTGTCATCCATGATGGCTTGGCGTACTTGCTTCATCAGGTTGAGCAAGAAGTAAAGGTTGTGGTAGCTAGTCAAGCGGATACCGAAGGTTTCATCAGCCTTGAGCAGGTGACGAAGATAAGCGCGTGTATAGTTCTTACATGTGTAACAATCACACTCAGGATCCAGTGGCGTAAAGTCCTCAGCAAACTGAGCATTTTTGACAACCAAACGACCTTGACTGGTCATACAAGTTCCGTTACGAGCGATACGAGTCGGCAAGACACAGTCAAACATATCCACTCCACGAATCACCCCATCAATCAAGCTATCTGGCGCTCCCACACCCATCAAATAGCGAGGTTTATTTTCAGGCAGCAGTTGAGTTGTAAAGTCCAAGACCGCATTCATTTCTTCGTGGGTTTCTCCCACTGCTAAGCCACCGATAGAGTAGCCTGGGAAATCCATGCTGACAAGGTCGTGAGCTGATTGGCGACGCAAGTCTTCAAATCCTGCACCCTGCACAATTCCAAACAAACCTTGGTCATGTGGACGACGGTGAGCCTTCAAACCACGCTCAGCCCAACGACTGGTACGCTCGATTGATTTCTTAACGTAGTCGTATGGTTGATAAAACTGAGGACATTCGTCAAAGGACATCATGATGTCTGAGCCCAGATTATTCTGAATAGAGATAGCTTTTTCTGGCGATAGGAACATCTTAGAACCATTGAGATGGTTTTTAAAAGTTACACCTTCTTCTGTGATATTTCGGCTATCTGCTAGAGAATAAACCTGGAAACCACCACTATCTGTCAAGATAGGCTGGTCCCAATTCATGAACTTGTGGAGACCACCCGCGCGTGCAATGAGTTCATCTCCAGGGCGAAGCCAAAGATGATAGGTGTTTGACAGGATAATTCCCGAACCCATCTCCTTCAATTCTTCAGGTGACTGAGTTTTGACAGTGGCTTGTGTCCCAACTGGCATAAACATAGGTGTTGGGAAGGTGCCATGTGGGGTAATAATTTCCCCTAGACGTGCGCCTGTGTGTTTTTCTTTCTTAATCAAACGGTATTTGATTGGTGAATCTGACATTTTCTACCTCCGAAGCTGGAAAAAACAGTCCCAGTTCATACTTTGTGCCCAAGGGCATACTGTATGATTTTATCAAAAAAAGCTTGAACTGTCACGAACTATGGTATAATGAGAGAATGAAAAACTCAAAAATTGATTTAAAAACCGTTCGTCTGCAGGCCAGACAATTTCAGGCTGAAAATCCCCGCCTCTTTCTCGTCTATCTCTTACCTAGCATGCTAGTCATCTTGTCTGGCTTCCTCAATCCCTTAGAGCGTATCAACGAGTCTATTTTAGAGCAATCCTTTTTAAGCGTTTTTGGCCATGTATTCCAAGCCTATCTTTTTCCTCTATTAGTCTCCTTTATCGGGACAATACTTCTAACCAGTTCAGTCTACACAACCCTGAAACTCATAAAGAATCCTGATACAGAACTATCCGTCAAAAACAGTCTTACTCTCTTTAACGAAGAGCACTTTTCACAAACCTTTTTGACTCTCCTTCTCAAACGCTTCTATCTCTTTTTATGGAGCATTCCTAGTTTACTCGGGATTTACTTCCTCTTTTACAGTAGCTTTCTAGCAAAGAAATTCGTTGAAATCCATCCTGAATTTCCCAATCTGGATCTCACGTCAATTGAAACGGAGGGTTTCCTCATGACCTTTGGTCTTTACTTCCTAGCAAGTATCCTCTTGATGATTGTCGGAAATAGTCTCTATATCCCACAATACTATGCCTATTCACAGGTAGAATTTCTCCTCTGTGACACCCTAGACTTGGGACAAGCTAAACCAGGGCAAATACTTAAAACCAGCCGTTTCTTAATGAAAGGTTACAAATTTCAGCGCTTTGTCCTAGACTTACAACTCCTTCCTTGGTATTTCCTCAATTGGATTACCTTTGGGATTGCTAGTTTCTCACTCCTACCCTACATTCAAATCAATAAAATAATTTTTTACCGAGCAGTACTGGCTCGAAAACGTCCAAAAGCTTGAAGGTTTTTCCCTCAAGCTTTTTTCTATCAATGAGTTTCTCCGCCTACCAACTTGAGGTCCTGATCTCCATGTTCTATAATGGCGCCGATTGCCGCTTCTAGCCCTCGCCTAATATCCACTAAACTCATAGCTGGAGTGGTCGGTCGATTCACCACCTGTTCCATCATATAAGGAATGTGCATAAAACCTGCCTTAACATGGGGAAATTTCTTTTCTACCAAATAGAGGGCCTGATACATCAAATGATTGCAGACAAAAGTCCCTGCAGTATTGGAAACAGAGGCCGGCAAGCCCTCTTTTTTTATAGCTTGGACCATCGCTTTAATCGGCAGACTACTAAAGTAGGCCGAAGCACCATCCGCTCGAATGAGAAGGTCAATCGGCTGATTACCTTCGTTATCAGGAATGCGTGCATCATCTTGATTAATGGCTACTCGCTCAGGTGTCAAGCTGGTTCTTCCACCTGCTTGGCCGATACAAAGGACAAAGTCAGGTTGATAGCGGTTCATCTCTTCTTCCAATAATTGAGCCGATTTGTGAAAGACTGTTGGCACTTCTAACCAACGGACCTCAGCACCATGGATTTCAGCTGGTAAACCTTTAACAGCCTCCAAGGCTGGATTGACCTTTTCCCCTCCAAATGGCTCAAAACCTGTCACTAATACTTTCATTTCTAACTCCTCAAAACAAATTCAATGAGATTTTTTCTTAAAAACAAGTATAACATATTTCCCTTATTCTGGAGTGAAAAAGACTAGCGAGACTAGGATTGACCTTTGAACTTATTTAAAGAGAAAAATGCTAATCAAGGCCAAAATAGCTGGTCCACCTTGCTTCAAAATAATTTTTTTATCTGCTGTGAGAGAGCATAAGTCGCAGCCCCAATCACAAATAAGACAAAAATAGTCACAATTTCTAAATTCTGTGAGAAATAAATGCCATACAGGAGAAAGACTCCTAGTAGAGCATTATAAATCCCTTGATTTTTAAACAATGAGCTTACCGACGGACGAGCCAGTTCTTCCTTTTCCATGTTAAAGACACGACTAGTCGCTTCTGATTGCGTTGCAATACTTTCCAAATAAAAAATGTAAAAATGCTCCAAAGCAACAATCGTTGCTAAAATGATTGTAATAATTGACATCTATTTCTCCTTAAATTTCTATATTTTCAATACCCAAAACCAATTTATTTAATAAACGGCTGAGTTCTGTTCTCTCAGACTCTGTTAAGATACTTTCCATCGCTTCCTTAACCCTGACATGATTCAGAGGTGGATTCACCACTAACTGCTCCTTGGCATACTTCGTAGCCTCTACCAACACTTCCCGCTGATTTTCAGGATTACGATGACGCTCCACCAAACCTTCCTTTTCCAAAATCTTGAAATGTCGTGTCAAAGCAGCATGATCAATCTTCAAACGCTCCTGAACCGCCATTTGATTACAGGGAGAATTCTCCAATAAAAACAGTAAAATCTGATACCGTGTCAAACTAATCCCAAGTCTTTTTTCAAACAATTGCGTACTCGCTTGCTCAGACAAGCGGAGTTGATAAAGCAGATCTTGAATCTCTATCATTTCTTTTCTCTTTTCGATTGATTCATCAATAATTGACTAATCAAGTATAATATAAATTAAAATAGATTGCAAGAATGTTGCTTCAATCATTACAAAATGGTAACTTCCATTTCCCATTCATATTGATACTCAATGAAAATTAAAGAGCACACTAGGAAGCTGTCCGTAGGTTGCTCAAAGCACAGCTTTGAGGTTGCAGATAAAACTGACGTGGTTTAAAGAGATTTTCGAAGAGTATGACAAAGAAAAAACGAACGAGACTCGCTTTCTATCACGAAAGCTAAATCTCATTCGTAAAAATGATATTACCAAGTCTGGTTTATCCATTCATTGAAACGTGAACGTGGTCATAGTGATTTTCTGTCACACTACCGCGGTCTGGCATTGGGTTCCAAGTATTAGCTGGCCCATATTTGCTATCGAATGGAGCATAGAAACGTTGTTTCCAAATAATGTAACTAATACCACGGCTGGCCATGTTTTGAATAGCGTATTCCGCAATCTTATCCCCTAGTTCTGAGCTTTCTGGCACCATAAAATCGATAGCCAAACCTTTTCCGTGATCTCCACTATCTCCTGGACGGTAACCACTAAAGGATGTGATGCCAAACAAGTTGGCAATCTCTTCTTTAAAGGCAGCTGTTTGTGGTTGAAGACCTGCATTTTCAGATTTCGCTACCGCAAGTCCAGCATAATCTGGAGCTGCTGGAGCTGCGTAAGTTGCTGAAGTTGTTTTCGTCTCTTCTGGTTGATAAGTAGAAACTGCTGTTGTAGCTTCATTTGATGAGGCTTCTTTTACTTCTTCTGAACTTGTTGTAGTTGTTTCGGTTGCTTTTTCTTCTACTGGCGTTGTAGTTGCTTCCACTACTGATTCAGCTTGAGGGCTTGCTTGTATTTCATGCTTATCAGCTGGAGTCGTTGCCTGAGGAGCTGCCTCTGCAACTGCACTACTTGTTTCGGCTGTTTGCTCCTCTGAGACAGAAGTCTCTGTAGATGGTGCCACTTCTTCTGCAGTAGCAACTGTCTCTGCAACTTCTGAATTTGTTGCTACTTCTTTTGTACTTGTATTTTCTACCTCTTTTGGCGCTTCTGCAATCGGTTGAGAAAGGTCTGCAACCTGAACAGTTTGATCATCAACCGTCACTTGATTGGTTGTCAAATCTGCTGTCGCAGTTGTCACTTCTTCACTAGAAGCCGCTTGAGGTGTTTGGATTTCAACTTCCGTTATTTCTTCTGCTTCATTGACAGTCGTTGTCAAAACAGTTTCTGGGAAAATCAAGTCCATATTCGTGATTTTATTCAAATTCGCAAGAACTGTGACATCTACACCCAAGGCTTCTGCAATGGTGCTCAAGGTATCACCATACTGAACGGTATAACTTGTTTTGTTATCCGTTTTAGTCAAATCGTTTTGGATTTGCTCAACACTACGTGCAGTCCAAAGAACTTCTTCTGCTTGAGTTGCCAATACTGGGGCAAATGACAAGGCTACTGTTGAGGCTAATAATATTCTTTTCTTCATTCTTTCAAATTCCTTTCAAATGAGTACCTGTCTATGATAACACAAAAAAAGCAGAAAAAAAGCCCTCTCGGGCCTATTTAACAGAACTGTCTATTCCTTGTAACAAACTCGGTTACTTGAAATAGTTTGTTAGGTCTCTGTCACAAAACTGACACAATCTTTTTATCGCACAGTCTCAAAAATATGGGAAATATCTGATAACGCTTGAATCCTGTGATTACCTTCATAAGTCGACTCTAAAAAGTTGAGGCTTTGAATCCCACTATTCTGGGCAAATTCCACATCCAGAGTCCGGTCCCCTATATAATAGGTGTTATCAGGATTTAGCTGATACTTGTCTATCAGATAGTTAGCTGCTTCTGGACTTGGCTTCCGCGCAAAGCCACTCTGACTTGTTAAAATCTCCGTAAAATAGGACTCCAAACCCAAGTCTCTGAGAATGGTAAGAGCATTGTCTCCCTTATGAGTGTAAACAAACTGCTGAATTCCTGCTTGGTCTGCCCAAGCTAGCATCTCACGCGCACCTGGCATTAAGACTACCTGGGCATTTTTTTCAGCCAGACTCTGTGCACGCACCTGATTTAGCACTTCCACATCTAGCTTTCGCTCTTCTGCCACCTGCACAAGCAAATCCTGCACAGAATACTTGAGAATAAACTCCCTCACCTTCCCTTTATCATAAGGAATAGCAAACTGAGCAAAAGTCTCCTCAATTCCTGATAAAATCGCTTCATAAGAGTCCAATAAAGTCCCGTCTAAATCCCAAATAAAAGCTGTTTTTTGCATTTCCTATCCTTTCAAGCTCATATAACGCTGATAACGGTAACGTAGAAATAACCAACGAAAACCATTATCCAAAAGGGTTCCGGCCCAAATACCAGGCAAGCCCCAACCAAGAACAATCCCCATCAGATAGGCTGTCCCAATGCGGATACACCACATCCCTATACTTGTCGCATAAAAGGGAAGCCGAGCATTGCCCAAACCCTGCCAGACTGCTGTATAGATGACTGTTCCTATCGTCATAGGAGTACCAAGTAGTGAAAAAAGTGTCACTAAAACACTAGCCTCCACCGCTAGAGAATCAGTCGTATAGAGATGAGTTAGTGGTATACCCAAAGCATAGATACTGAAGGTCAAGGGTAACATGAGGACCAGAGAAAGCCCAAAGGTTTGTTTACTCAACTTATCTACTCTATTCCAATTATCCTCTCCAACCGCTCGGGCCACCAGCATGACCGTTGCCGTAGCGACGCCAAAGGCAGGCATGTAGTTAAACTGAGTCAAGACTTCTCCGACTGCATTTCCCGCCACCGCCTCCGTTCCAAAAGAAACGACCAAGGCAATGATAACGACATCTCCAGCCCGCATCATGAGCCGCTCTCCAGTTGCTGGCAAAGCTAAGGTCAATAGTTCCTTATCTAAACCAAAAGTCGGTTTCTCAAAAGGCAGCTTTAATTGCGACCATAAAATCACAAGACCTATCAAACGAGACAGAATTGTCCCCCAAGCAACACCAGCTATTCCCATATCCAGAACAAAAATAGCTAGACTTGAAAAAAGAATATTCAAGGCATTAGATAAAAAACTAACATAGAGAGGCAGACGTGGATTATGTGTTGCACGAATCAAGGCTCCCAGACTAGTCATTAAACCTAAGAGAACAATCGATCCGCCTACCAAAGATAGGTAGAGTCCACCACTCTCAGCTACATCTCTCTCCGTCCCCAAAAGTCCTATTATCTCTTTCCCAGAGATGATAGACAAAGATCCTAAAAGGAAACTTAATAGTAAGGTAATCTTCAAGGCCTCAGTCACATGATAGGCTAGCTTAGATTGATCCTTCTGCCCCAAACTTTTTGAAATAACACTGGAAATAGCAGCTCCCAGAGCGATGAAAATCGCCTGGTAAATCGTGATAATATTGCCAGCTACTGATACACCCGAAATAGCTATCAAGCCCAAGTGGGCTACCAAGTAACTATCCACCATCCCCATGAGCATCTGCAAAAAGTTTTCACCCATAGCTGGCAATGCAATATTAAGAATATCTTTATTTTTCTTAAACAATCCTTCCTCCTGATGAAAAGAAACTCAGTTGGTTTCCCAACCGAGTTTACTCCCTCTGTCTTAAAGTCCTAGATAAGCCTCAACCGCTGCTTGCATGTCAGTAGCTGCCACTGTTGTCTTGTGACGAACAGGAGCTGTTTCAAGCCCATCAACTGCTGGCGGCACTGCCACTCCTGAAATATCATGTAATTGAGCCAAGGCTTCAAAGTCGCCAAGCCCTGATTTTCCAGTTACAGCTTCTACTGCAACCACTGGGAACTTGTATGGACTAGCTGTTGAAGCAATCACTGTCTTAGTCGCATCCCCAGTAGCAGCTTGGTATTTTTTATAAACTGCTGAGGCAACCGCCGTATGTGGATCCTCGATATAAGAATCTGACTCATAAACACGTTTGATTTCTGCTGCCGTTTCTTCCTCAGTCGCATATTCAGCCGCAAAGAGATCAAGAATCTCTGCATCAAAATCTGTCAACTCATATTGTCCTTGCGTGTTCAAGGCATTCATGAGTTCAGCTGTCTTAACCGCATCATTACCCAAAAGATGGAAAATGAGACGCTCCAAGTTTGAAGATACCAAGATATCCATAGATGGGCTAGTTGTTACCTTAAACTCACGTTTCTTATCGTAAACACGTGTCTTGAAGAAGTCTGTCAAGACATTGTTGTCATTTGAAGCACAGATTAATTTGCCAACTGGTAAGCCGATTTGTTTGGCATAAAAGGCAGCCAAGATATTTCCAAAGTTTCCTGTTGGTACTGTGAAGTTGACCTTATCACCAGCCACAATCTCACCAGTCTTAACCAATTGAGCGTAGGCATAAACATAATAAACAATCTGTGGTACCAAACGACCAATATTCATAGAGTTTGCAGATGAAAATTGCAACTTGTTGGCCGCTAATCTTTCACGAAGAGCCACATCGTTAAACATATGCTTCACATTTGTTTGGGCATCATCAAAGTTACCATCAATAGCGATAACATGAGTATTGTCGCCAGTCTGAGTGGTCATTTGCAACTCTTGTACCTTGCTGACACCATCTTTTGGATAAAAGACGATAATTTCAGTACCAGGTACATCAGCAAATCCTGCCATAGCAGCTTTCCCAGTATCCCCAGATGTCGCTGTTAAGATGACAATCTTGTTCTCCAAACCATGCTTCTTAGCAGCTGTTGTCATAAAGTATGGCAAGATAGACAAGGCCATATCCTTAAAGGCAATTGTTGAACCATGGAAGAGTTCCAGATTGTATTGCCCGTCTAATTTCACTAATGGTGCGATAGCTGGAGTATCAAACTTGCTATCGTAAGCATTGTTGATACAGTAGTCCAACTCTTCAGCTGTAAAGTCATCTAAAAATGCTGACAAAACAATCTTAGCAACTTCCTGATAAGATGCATCTTTCAATTTGTCAAAGTCCAAATCTACCTTTGGATAAGTAAGCGGTGTAAACAAACCACCATCCGTTGCCAAACCTTGCAAAATTGCTTGGCTAGCAGTTACTGTATTGTTGGCATCACGCGTTGATTGATAAACTAATGTCATTACTCTCTATCCTTTATCTATAGTCTCATCCATTATATCATGATTTTTCAGAAAATTCTCCTTTTATAAGAGAAATTATAGGCTCAATTCTTCTTTCAAAGGCTGTAAGTAGGTCATTTCTTGCTTATTTCTCATCTCCAGTCCTTCCTCAGCTAGCAGGAGTAAGTCTTTGGAAATTTCAATAATCGCAGTTTCTTCCTCATCTGTAAGCTTTTTCTTAGAAAATTGTCGTCTTAAAAACTTGTAATTACGACCAAATACTTCAAAGAAAGGTGCTGCTTCTAAGTAAGCTTCTAACTTATCTAAATTAACTAATAATCCCAAGTGAAAGGCAGCAGAAGCGAAGGTTCTATCTAGAGGTTGAGTACACACACTACGAAACTCAACTGTTCCGCGAGTCGTTAAGTCTTGGTACTGATAACTACGATGGGTTTCAAAATCCTTCTCTTGAGGGGAAATAAGAATCTCATCCCCATTAAGAGAAAATGCTTGGATTTCAGGTGTAGCCAAATAGTCCCTAGCCTGAATCGGATAAAAATAAAAGGTTTGTTCATCACGTTCCGCAGTAAAAATTGCAGAATGATCTAGATAATCAAAAAAATTATCCTCATCTTTAAATAGTCTTGCATTGACCCCAACGTTTTCTGGATAGATACCATGCATCGATTCTTCCCAGAAAATATCCCTTGAAATTTTCGTATCCCAATCCGCACCTGTAAACTCAGAGTTTGCAAATAAATAAGCCTTAACTGCTTCAATTTGGGTAAAAGCATTAATCACTCGTAAGTAGTTAGACTTTGAAACATCCAACTGTACCTGACTCCCACAGATAAAAGCGCCGTATTCAGGGAATTGATGTAAGTCTGATTTAGTCACATTTCTACTTAAATTCAAATAGTCCATCAACATCTGATAGCGTGGGTAAGCCACTGGACAATTATCATTTTTATCCCAGTTGGGATGAATACCACAGCCGACAATAGCATGATTTGATTCAGCTAACTTCTTCTGGATTACTTCCATATAAATACTAAAACGTTCTTCAACCTCTTGTATCGTTTCAGCCTTACCAAATGCAAACTCAATCGTAGTATAGGAAACTTCAAATAAAATAGTATCCTGACTTACTTGGTCCACTAACTGAATAGGAGTCCCAAAATCATCTACCTTTTCGACAGTAAAATCCAAAGCAGAAACTAAATATCGGAATAAGTACTTGATAACTTCAACATCTGTAGCATCCCCTTCCAAGTTTACAACAGGATATTCCAGCTCAATCCCGACAAACAATTCAGGATTTTCTTTAATATTTTTCAAATACCGATGTTTTAATAAATCGATAGAACGAGACATACTTCCCTACACTTTCATAATCTAAATAAAATTTGAATAACTATTATTATACCAAAAATAATATAAAAAGGAACGAAGATTTACAACGTTCCTTAACTCTATACTATACCGGCGGCCGGGGTCGAACCGGCACGTCCTTGCGGACACTGGATTTTGAGT
>NZ_JVJI01000052.1:0-613 GCF_001072665.1 Streptococcus pseudopneumoniae
TTTGCCCATTCTAATTTGTTTATCTGCTTGAATCCCAACTCATCCTTTATTTGATTTTGGTTGACGCTTGGTATTATTTCAAACCAATCTTTCTCAATATTCCTTCGAATCATTCCACTACTAACATAAAAAGAATGCCCCTTATATTGAATTTCATAATGAATACTGTATAGATAGTCTAGCTCCTCCATCTTGACTTTTTTGACAAAATAATCTTTAAACACTCGACCACTTATTTTAGAAACATATGCTTCAAAGCCTTCATCTTGAGATTTGCTATGTAATGTAATTTTGCTTTCACTAGCAAATTGTTCAGCTGAATATCTAATGCCTTTATATATTGCGTACATATTTTCTCCTCTAAGAGTTTCAGTCTACAACCAACCCTTTGCTTTTAAAAACTTATCGAGAATGCGAGACTCAACTTCAATCATGAGTTCTTTCAAGTATTTGTCCCAGTCTCTAATCTCACTATAAAAAGTTGGCTTATCCCCTTTGTTCAATAGAATTTAAAAAGTTATCAATGGCTTGGCCTTCTAAACTTTTTACTTTAACTCCCTGATCTTTAAAGATTCCTAAAGGTGTTTCGACTATTTTTAAGACTTCAATGTCT
>NZ_JVJI01000005.1:0-34483 GCF_001072665.1 Streptococcus pseudopneumoniae
ATCACCCGTTAGAACTCTTGTCCCCTCAATCGCACGGCCATTATGAATGGAATATAAGGTTAAACGACTCTCATTCTCTCCTTTTCCGTTAGTGAGAATAACATTATCTCCGTCTAGAGATACAACACCATCCATTGGTGCGACAATCCTTTGGTGAGCCTTCGCTTCTAGTAAAATGTACTCCTGAAGAGTAGGTTTTCCGTCTAAATCATAGTATCCATAACGATAAGTCATGGTTAGACTATCCTCGTTACTTTTCCCCTCAAATGGATTGTCCAATTCCTGCATGGAAGCATACACACCCTCTTCTTTTAGTTCCTTTATTTCCTCTTGATCGTCTTTCGAGAGTTTATACTTAGGAGTTTCATAGAGGTCTTGCATGGATTTCAAATCTTCCCCATCGTTTAAATCATGCCACAAAGTAGACAGATAATCCTTGTAAGTTTCTGAACTAAATAAGTGAACTGGTTTGTTTAACTCATAGTCATGGAATTTAAAGTTCATATACCCCATCACATCATCAACTTTTGTGTAATAAGTAATTCCTTTGTCATTTTTGCGAGTATGTTCTGCATCTTCCCAAGTTAGGTGGGTATAAGCTTTTGTTAATTCAAATTCATCTTGTTGAATCAAACTAGCAGATGAAAATCCTAAAAAGAAGCTCATCATAAGTAAAAGAAGAAAGACTATTCCTCCAACTATCCAGGTTACAGGATTTCCAGTCGCAAATGTAAAGAAGGAAAAGGCTGCTTTTAGTTTTTGATAGATATTTCGGACACTTGTAAGACCTTGTTTCTTTAATTTTCGATACCGATTTTTAAAGGAACTTGGATTCTCTTTCGCTAGTTTCCATCCTTTTCCATCCTTAAAATGATGGTATCGCTCTTTTGTGTTGGTCAGTCTTTTCTTGGTAAAACGACCTGTTGCTTGTCCTGTTTTGACACTAGCTTTTCCAAGATTATAAGAAAGCCGACTGTAGCGTTTCCCTTTTCTAATAGTCTCTTGAAGTGTGCGATAGCCTTCTAAATCTTCATATTCTGAAGCTAACTCTCCACCTTCACGTCCAAGGACATAAAGGAAAGTTTTGGCTTTCCTACTAACCTTTTTGGATTTATAGGCTTGTTTAGTAGATTTTAAATTTTCTTTAGCAGCCTTGACTTCTTTCTTAGCTTTTAATTCTTCTAAACTCTTCCCTTGAAAGAAAAAATTGGATTTTTGTTTCGATTCCTGACCGTAGAGAAATTTTTGATTGGTTTTTCTTTCTTTACGACTCTCTTTTCTTTCTTCTTTTGCTTCTACCTTGGCTTCTCTAAATTGCTTCTTGGCTATTTTCAATCGTTTCCTAGCATGAGGCAACCGTCTGTCTCTTAATTCTTTGCGATTCAAAAGAGATGGAGGACTATTTTGAAGAATATGATTGTAGTCTTCATTTGCTTGTTTTACTCTCTCCTTTGAAGCTTCTCTCATCTCCTCTAGCTTTTCTTTTATCTCTTTTTTCCATGCTTTTTCATCCAGTACAGAGGAATCTTTTTTCTGTTTTCTCACCTCCTTCTTTCCTTGTTTCAAGAATTTCTTCTCATCTTTTAGACTTCTTCTAAATGCCTTTCGGGCACGTATGATTTCTCTTTTATCCTTCATTTACCTTCCCCTTAATTAGAAGCCATTTTATCAGGATCTGTACTCATGATATCAAACAATTGTGTACCTTGAGGAATCTTATTTTTAAAGGGAACGACAACTGAACCAGCTTTTATTAGTCCTGCCCCTTTTTCTGGATTGACTAAGTATTTTTCGAGTTCTTTTGACAAGCCTAAGAGTTGAACCAGTTCTTCTCGGTCATTTTTTGCTTGCTTTAGGAGAATCATAAATTCACTATTGGCAATAATCCGTCTACCATTTGGATCTAACAATAAGGTTTCGACATTTTGAGTTATTCCAGTCGGACTGGCTCCATATTTTCTGACACGACTCCACAATTTAAAGAAGAAATCACTGGCATATTTATCTAGTAAAAGAAGTTGCATTTCATCAAAATAAATCCAGGTCTTCTTCCCTAATTTTTGATTCCGAACGACACGATTCCATATCTGATCAAAAACAACCATAAGAGCGATTTGTTTCAGCTCATCTCCTAACTTTTTAACATTATAGATTAAGAAATTAGATCCTGTCTGAATATTGGTCTTATGAGAAAAAATATCAAGAGAACCTTCGACATACAGTTCCATATCAAGTGCTAAGTTCTGCGCTTCTTCTTCTGGTTGTTGGCTCAAGACAAAGACCCATTCTTCCAAAGAAGGCTCTTTAAATGACTGATATGTGAGTCTGGTAACTCGGTCGATAATCGATTTTTCTCTTCCATCCATTTTTCTATCCAATAACTTGCCGATAAAGGATAAAAGAAATTCTGATTTTACCTTTACAGGATCTTCATCCATATTTTCCTCAGACAAGTCAAGGACATTGAGATAAGTTTGGGAATCGGGCGCAATATCAATCATTTCTCCACCAAAAGCTCGTCCAATGACACTGTATTCTGCTTCTGGATCCACGATGATAATTTCAGTATTTTCACCAGATTCCTTGATTTTGGTCGTGATAATTTCATGCTTGGTTGCCATCCCTTTCCCAGCTCCAGATGTTCCTAAAATCAGACCAGACGGTGTATTTAATAGGCTTCGATCAATGGTAATAATATTACTTGATATTTGATTGATACCGTAATATTTCCCACTACGGTCTTGTAAGTCTACTGAAGTCCAAGGAGAGTTCACTGCTACATTAGATGTTAATAAACTACGTGATACTCCCTCTAAAAAATCACAACCAAATGGCAGCAAACTATTAAAGGCTGCTTCTTGCATATATGGAAGTTTATCAATCATTAGATCATTTGAGCCTGCCACTTGTTGAATCGTGTCTAGTGCTTGTTTGAGTTCTTCTTCATCCTGACCAAAAACACCAATCAAGAAGACCGTTTGAAATAGTTTATCTCCTGTCTCAGTCATGGTTTTTAAGAGTTCCTCAGCTTCATCGATATTGCTTTCTAATACATGGCCTACTTTTTCCAAATAAATACCTGTACGAGCAAGTTTTTGTTGTTCCCCAATCTTTTGGGATTCCATCAAGGTCTTCTTTGTTCTTAGTTTCTTCATGGCATCTGCCTTGGTCGAACTTTGAGCATGGAGGCTCACAATCAATTCCAAATCTCCTTGCATGAGGTCTCGAATAAACTGATCCCCTAATTCCATACCATAGTCTCTCACATAGACAATCTGTAATAAGCGGTCATTGATTTGTAGGTAATTCTTGTTTTTAAAATCCAAGAGATTAGGTGCTATGAAGTGACGAGTTGTCTGACCAGATCTGGTTAAATCACGGTAAGAAAACGGAAGATGGTGTTCTCCTCTAAGCATATCGGCCAACAAGTTGACACGGTCTTCTCCAGCCAAGGATTCAAAACGTGCATCAATTTCTGAGAAACCACTCTTGAAATATTCTCCTATTTGGGACAAGGAACGATAGGCTTGTTTGGGATTAGAATCCTTTCTACCAAAGCTAATCAGTTTAACAGCCGAAAAGTTATTTTCGCCACTGTCTAAATTCTGATTCATCATCCGATTCAATTCTTTACGATAGGTATCATACCCATCTTCTTTTTCCTCATACAAAACACTTTGTCTGAATTTTTCTAAATTCAATCTTTTGTTAAAGATAGTCAATTGGAAGTTGGTTTGGTCGTCTAAAGAGTTAATCAAATCAGAATACTTCTCAATGATTGCGCCCTTATCTTCTAAACCAACAGTTTGGTAATTGACGTCCCCAAGTAAGTAGCTTTGTGAGAAATAATCTTCTTTTACCTGCATTAGACCATTTTGGTACAGGGCTTGATAGGCAAGGCTATTCGCTGTAGAGGGTAACACTTCCTCTTTTTTTCCTTTAACTTCTTCCTTTTTATTAGTCATTGAAGTTTTTTGTTTCTTTAATGTATTTGATTTTCTTTTCATGTTCAGGTCCTTTCTTTCCTGTAATTGTGCGTAGGGGAACCGTTAATTCAAAATGAAGACGGTATTTCAAATAATGTTCAAAATATAAATCATTGGGTTTATAGACTCCAAAAAGCATGAGAGGGATGGTAAAAGCAAACACAAAACCGTAAACAAACCAATCTCCAAATTGCCAGAAAAAGAGATTCAAGCCCAAAACAATAATTGTGACAATAAAGGCTGGTAAAACAAATATGATTTGCCTTGTGGTAAAACCTAACCAAGCCCTGTGTTGGTATTTTGAGATGTCTTTAAAGACACGTGTATTCATGACTTTCCTTTCTAAAAAGGCTAAGAAGCATTCACTTCCTAGCCTTTATCTAATTACATACCTAAGATTGAGCGAGCCGTACGTTGAGAACCAACGAGGGCAATAATCAGTAAGATAGCTTGTACCAAACTACCAAACATAATCGCAAGAGATTGCAGGACTCCTGCACCATTTGAAACAGCTATTTTCCCAGCAGATTCAAATAAAGGAACAAGAGAAACAATCAGAAAAATAAGAACCCCTTGTACCGCATAGACCATAATATTTTTTAAATAGCCTATACCAATAGACTTCCATTCATCACTTAAAAATGTTGGAATCGTAAGAGGGGCAAATGGGATCATAAGGTAGAGTTGAATAAATCGAATAGATACCAAAAGATTAACCATGGCTGCACTTACTATCCGAACTAGCCAGATAAGGAGGGCGAAAAAGCCCACAATCATCCGGCCAATAAATCCTGACCCTTTTAATCCAGAGATTGTATCATACTTTGCCCCACCGTGAGCCACAATCGAGGCCACTTGTTCAATGGCATGACTCGCAATCCCGATGATGGCTTCTACAATGACGGTAGTGTTGGTAATTACAACTGCGACCATAATATAACTAATCAACATCGGCGCTAATGCTTCAAAGGTCATCGCTCCTCCTGAGTTAGCAATCTTCTTTGCCATCTTTGAAAATTCTAAGATGAGAACAACTGATAAAATCGCAACTCCAAGAGGCTGCATGACACTTTTAGTAATACTAGACATATAAGTCCATACTGTTGGATTGTAGCTAGATAGAGATTTAATCAGATCTACCGTAGATTGTAAATCCACATTAAATCCTTCAAATAAATTTTCAGCTGATATTTTTTCAGATGCAAGGTAAACAAAGGGTGAGACTAAACTAAGATTCATGTCATTGTTTATCCTCCTAAATTGAAATTTGAGTTACAAAGGCTCCAGCAGCCCCGACCATAACACCACCGACAATTTCAAGAATGGCATTCCGAACACCTGGGCCACCATCTTTAATGTTGGTTGCAAGATTGACAATCCCCACAACAACAAGAAAGGCACCAACCGCAATCAATCCCTTCTGTAACAAAGACATAGCTTGTGCAAACATAGCACTTGCGTCTACTCCATAAACAAAACCTTTAAAATGCGTAATCATCTATTTCCTCTTTTCTATTTTTATTTTAAACTAGATTCAAAAGTTAAATCACGAATTCTAAGGCCTTCAAGATGATTTTCTTGACTTTGATTCAAAGGATTGATTTGATAGTTCCACCACCGTTCATCGGTTTCTTGATTGGCTAGGTACTTCCAGTTTGGATGCTTGATGGAATTGTATTTTTTGCTTTTAAAGACTGGCATATTAGCAATTCGAACCAAGCATTCATGCCGTTTCATATTTCCGACTTCGTCAGGTGTCATTAAATCACGAGCAATCTTTTGATGAGAAAGGGATCCTGAACCTGTCTGGCCAAAGGAACGACTCGTATTTCGAACATCAATGGTTTGTTTACCGAGTAAGCCACTCATAAATTTAAAGGTATCTTCATCATTACCACCTAAATAGACTAAGCTATCACAGTTCCCCAAAATGGTTTTCCAAGCTTCTTTTTCTTTATAGAGTCCTTGAAGTTGGGCAATATTTTGTAGAATAGGAACGAGACTCATATTACGAGAACGAACTGTTGAGGTTTGTTCAGCAAAATCTGGGATTTCTCCGATATTTGCGAACTCATCTAAGTAAACTCTCACATGAAGAGGCAATTGACCCTTAAAATCAATATCTGCTTGTCTTGTTAGGGTTTGAAATACGGTTGAAAAAAAGAGGGCTGAAAGAAAGCGAAAGGTACTATCGTTATCTGGGATAACTAAGTAAACCATTGATTTTTCCTTCCCCCATGTCTTCATATCAAGGGTATCTCTTTTGGTCAAATCCATGACACTTTGAATATTGAAGAGGGCAAATTTAGCAGTGGTTACAGCTATAACAGAATCCAGAGTCTTATCTTTATAATTTTGAAAATCTGCCCAATTTCGCATGGTAAAATTGTCAGTCCCATACTTTTTAGCATAATTTTCAAATAGAATTTCTAAGACACTTTTTTCTTGATTCTCACCTTTGGATAAGTGTTTAATGAGTTTTGAGATTTCAGCAAAACTTGGATAACGCCCTCGTTTTTTTCGCTCTTCCACTTCTTTTTTTTGACGTTTCAACAAGTTTTGGTATTCTGTTTGACTCAAACGACTCTCTTCAATGAGCTGTTCTCTTGTTTTAGGTGGATTATAGAAATCGACCAAGTAAGAGGCTAAAGCTCGTACCAAAGTCATAGAAGCTTCATCCCAAAATGGATCACTACGAGAGCCAGAGCCTTTGGTGTTATTGAAATAAACCGTCAGCATGCGATTCAAATCATTTTCTGTTTCTATATAGCGAAAAGGATTGAAGCCATCTGAGTTCTTCATATTGACTAAATCTAGCACCTTTACTTGGTAGCCATGTTCTAAAAAGAGTTTGCCTGTTTTTTCGGCCAAGTGATCTTTAGGATCCACGACAATATTTGAACTATTCATCTGAATCAGATTGGGTTTCACAAAGCGAAAGGTCTTTCCACTTCCTGAACCTCCTATCACCGCAATATTTTTATTTCTATCATATTGGGGTGGCTTTTTATCTAACAAAGTTAGACGAACATCTTGGGCTAAGATCGTATCATGAGAAAATTCCTTACCGTAAAAGAGCTTCTTTTCTTTTAGAGTTCCAAAACGGGCGCTCCCGTATTCTACTCCTTCTCGATATTGTTTTTTACCAGTCTCTAGATAGAGATAAACCAGCAACATCATCACAAAGCCTAGTAGAAAAAAAGCACTTGATTTTCCAGTAAAGGAAACATTCCATGGCGACTGAAGAACTTCATCTTGACCTTCCATCAGAAGATGAGTCCATTTATCTAAGGTATTTCCAGTATAGGAATCATACAAAAGCGTCAAACGATGAAAAAGATAGCCTAGTAAGATACCTAACAGTGAGAATAGTAGGAATTTCTTTCCACTGTACATCATCTCACCATCTCTTTCTGTTTGACGGCTCCTTCTTGTCTAAAGGTAATTTGGGATTTAGCCTCATCAATTGCATCGTCTATTGACTTATCCATGGTAAAATCAGCTAATTTCTCCGGATCATTAACCATTTTTTCTAACAGATGTTCTAAATGATTGTCTAGAATCGAACGGTCTTTCGTGTAGAAATGTAGAGAATCCCCTTGCCAAGCGATGGCTAAAGGAATCTCTTCTTTTTCTAAAAAAGATTTAAATTTCTCTATATCAATTGGTTTGTCTAAAAAATCTTTTTTCAGATTAATCGTATCAATCGAATAAGGAGATTGTAGCAATTCTTCTAATTTCTGCACCCCTATCTTATAGGCGGAATCCTGTGCTAAAGCCTGACGTCTAGACCATTCTAGAATCTTTAAAAGACTTTTGACAGTAAATAAAAGACTACGCTCCGCATATTGAACTGCCATTCGTTCCTGTTGTTCAGAGGACATCCGAGGCCTCCTTCTTCACAAATAGCAGCTTTCCTTCTTTATAACGATAAGCTATCAATTTTTGACGTTGCTTAATTGACTTGACAACCTGCAGTAGATCTCTCGAATAAGGTTCTCGAAGAGTAACTTCTACTGCTTTTCCATCAATGATACCAACACGTTTAAATTCAATGTAGTCTTTTTTGAGATGTCCTAAGCCCATACCAAAAGGAAAGTGATGAATCAATTGGATGGTACAACCACCTTTATTTCCCATTTGTTTCAAATCATACAAGTTTACTACCTTCATGATTAACTCCTTTATCTAGTTTGTCGCATCGTTTAAGTCTGGTAACGATAAACTCCGTGTCTGTTAGAAAATTCTCACACACGTCTTGTGCCAGTTGCCCTTCACAGGGAAATACTCTCAGTCCCTACTTACACAGGCACGCTAATCAAGACGGAGTGGATTCAATTTTCAAAGAACAGGTAGCTTTATTATAGATAAGAGTAGTTGAAATTTTTATCACATTTTTTATTTTTCTGTAGAGCTAAATTCATACTAAACAAAGATTTTGAAATAAAAGACTAACATTGTTACATAACGTTAGCATTTCATTTCCCTAAAACAAGCTAATTTGGTCTAAAAAAGCAACAAACTATAAACTAGTAGGTTCCACACCAAATGTAGCCCCATACTGCCCCATAAGTCCGATTTATAGCGTACCATCCCTAAAAACATTCCCAATGAAACATACAAACACCAAGCTAGAATGGTTCCTGGATGATGAGCTAAAGCGAACAAAACACTTGTCAACGCAATTCTGATATCTAATTTTTTGACCAAGTTCCATAAAATTTCTCGATACAGAAATTCTTCAACCATACTCGCATTGATTAAGAACAATAAAAATGAAAACCAAGGAACTTGATGTTGAAGCCCAATTAAGTTTGCTTGATTCGTGCTTCCTTGAGCATGGATTAAGCTAAAACATAGACTTATAATCAGTAGGCTAACGAATCCAATTCCAAGCCATTTCATCCTAGTTTTCATATTGACCTTGACCACTTGTTTTCGTTGACCATACATCCATAAAAAAGAAATGAGTGACGCACCATAGAGAATCTGTAGTATAGTTAACTCACCGATACAAAGAAATTTCAGTAAGTATAAGGAAACCAATAGGACATTTACTTGTTGGAATATATAAACTGGAATTATTCTTTTCATAATTACCTCCGAAATAAATCTTCATAATCTAAATCTAATACCTGCACAATCCTTTCTACCCATGGACTTTGAGGCATTCGTTGTTCCATCTTGTAGTGACGAATCTTTTGATACAAACGATTCAATTCACTTGGATAGTGAAACTCTCCCGCAAACATTTTTCTGGTTAACTCAATCCAGCTGATATTTCTTTCAGCCAAAATAATGGACAAGTTCTCCCAAAATCGTTCAGCCATATTTCTTCTCCTTTAGTTAGATAAATAATGTGTTTGTGCCATGTAAATCAATTGTTTCGTATCTCTTGGCAATAAAGCTCTAGCCTCCTCCAAATTCAGATTTGGATAAACTCGCTTATTTGAAACCGCAAGAGGAAGTCTGATGGTTAGTTCAGGATTTTTTAATATCATTTCGATGAAATCTGTTAATTTTAGGTTATCTCGATTCTTAAAACGTAATAAATTTGGAGATAAAAACTCAAAACAATCTGAAGAATAGCTCATCAGCTCAATTAATTTATCTCTTGTCATTTCAGAAATCGAATGACAGGATACCTCAATGCCATAGTTTTGGAAGAATTCTAAAAGAAGTTGATTTCTATGGTTATTTTTACTTAGATAGAGATCAATCATGGGAGACCTCCCAAAGATTCGGTTCCATTTGATATTCTGAGACGATTAAGGAATCTAATAAATTGGAGAAGTTAATCGGTTTCTTGTCTTCATCATAAGCTTTTACAGTTACTTGGGTTGTAAGTATTCCCTCTTTTCCCTCGGCTCGATAGCCTTGCCCATATAAAACAAAAACAAGATTCTGATTATCATCTACAAAAGCATCAGCTCCGTTCTTTATATCCTGACTTTCAAGGAATTCCATAATGTTTTGAAGATAGGATTCATAAAATAGTGGGTAATTATGTTTTTTATGGTAATCATCTAAAAATTTCACTTCAAACTCACATGGATAATTGGGCATTAAAAATATTTGTTCATCCAGCTGTTTGATTTCTGCATCATGTAATTCTGTTTCTAATTCGTCACAATCTAGTATTGACTCTTTATTTAAAGCTTTCATCTTTTTCCTCTATTTCTTTTAATTTCTGTGCGATTGCGGCAATCACAGGAACGGTTACACTATTACCAGCTTGTTTATAAAGCTGACTATTACTAGAGACTTTTCTAGCAGCTTCAAAAGCCCAATCAGGAAAACCCTGCAAGCGAAAACACTCTTTAGGAGTGATTCGTCGTATTCTCAGACGGTAAAATTGTCCATTTATTAAAATACCAGCAACATGGTAAACTTGCTTATCTTCTCCTTCATAGCTAGCCACTACTACTCCCATTTGACCACTAGTTGTTAACGTATTCGCTATACCTTTTCCAACTCTACCACGACGATACTGAGAACTTGGTCTTTCCAAATTGATTGAATCTCCTATTTCTGCTTGAGCATATCCTTTTTTCGTTGCCTCTCGGACTTTTAGAAATTGGATTGGTTCTGGAATCAGTATTTTGGGGATTTTATCTCCACCTTGCATCGTAGTCAGTGTTGGAGATAGCCCCTCACTTCCATAGACGCGACCAGTTTCCTTAAAGCTAGTTGGTAAATCTCCAACAACGACAATACCATGGCGATCCTGAGTATTTAAAGTAAACATTGGCTCTTGATTATCCTTGAAACGTCTACCATTTTGTCTTTTTTCTAATCTATCTGGTGTCATACAAGGAATCGCAACCTTAAATCCTTCTCCTTTTCCACGAACTAAAGTTGGCGCAAGACCTTCTGAATAATAGACTTTACCACTCATTCCACTTCTTGATGGATTTAAATTCCCTAGTTCTTTCAAAGTCTCAGAGTTAGTTGCTTGACCTTCTCGTCTGAAAGGAAATAGGAGTCTGGTACCTTTCTTTCTAGAATGTCCGATAATAAACACCCTCTCTCTGTTTTGGGGAACGCCAAAATCCTTACTGTTAAGCACCTGCCACTCAACATCAAACCCCAACTCATCAAGCGTGGTAAGGATTGTGGTGAACGTCCGTCCCTTATCGTGATTGAGTAGGCCTTTAACATTTTCAAGAAAAAGAAAACGTGGTTGGATTTGTTTGGCCGCCCGAGCAATTTCAAAGAACAAAGTTCCTCTAGTATCTTCAAATCCCAATCGTCTTCCTGCGATTGAAAATGCTTGACAAGGGAATCCCCCACAGATGACATCGACTTTCCCTCTAAGTTTTTTAAATTCGTCGTCTGAAACATCTCGTATGTCATGAAATTCTATTTCTCCTTCCGTTTGAAAAATGGACTTATAAGATTCTCTAGCAAATTTATCAATCTCACAAAATCCAATACACTCGTGTCCGACACTTTCCATTCCAAGTCGAAATCCACCTATACCTGAAAATAAATCAATAAATCTCATTTCTTTATCACCCCTTTCTGATCGACTATCAATGTCCAAATAGTCACACCACTTGAAATGACAATGAGCATAACTAATATCCACTCGATTGGCGACATTTAACCACCTCCTTTTCTAACACGGTTATTCCAAACAGAATACAAGCCGTTAAACACAAATTCAGCCAAAACTTCCGCTCGTCTAACAAAGCGAACATTGTCAAGAGCATACTGATAGATTCTCTCAAAATCAGTCATAGCAATTTCACTGGCTGTTTCAGAAAAACCCTCTCGTCTAAATTGATCTTGTACCAATCCCCAAATATACTCTCGATCATATTTTGTGACCTTTTCTACTTTTCTTTTTAAAATAGGTTGAGTATTCCTATCCTCCTCATCCTCAATAAATAAAGAATCAGTCTCATTATATTTAGTCTCACTAACTTCAGTCTCACTAGGGGCTGAATGTGAGACGGGGGACGTTTCATTTTCAACCTGCCCTAGTCTTTTTTTAACACTAGGCCTGTTTGAATTACCTACTGGGGTAGAAGACAACTCCCCTAAATAAATCTTATTAGCTAGTCTTCCTTTCTCACTTGAAGACTGTTGAACTTCATCAATTAAGTCATATTCTTTAAGAGTTTTTTTGATTGATAGTAGTTTTGACTTCGAACAACCTAACAGCCTCATCAGTTTAGAATTAGAAAATACTAAATAAACCGCCCCTTCTTCATCTATCCAACCACGACTAAGAGATAATTCTAAACGATCTTTTAAAATAGAATAAGCCACCTTTACTTCTAATTTCATATCCATATATTTCTCATCCTCAAAAAGAATTTTAGGTAATTTATAATACCGTTCTGAAGTTTGGTATTGATTTGCGGTAATTCGTTTCATAGCGCTCCTCCAAGTTCTTTGAGTATTAAATCTCCACTTGATTCCAATCTAACCAAGCCACTTTTTTCCAATTCAGCCATAAGAGAGATGGCTTCAACAATGTCAATTCCCATTTCACGTACTAAAAATGAAATGACAATATAGCGTGATGATTGTAGTTCTTTTGTCATTTTCCCTCCTGAAAATAAAAAAAGGAGAACAATATACAATTGTTCTCTCTTTAGATAAATATTTATTGTTGTATTCATTTTTCCGATGCGCAAACGACATCTACAAATACATATACATCTATGTGCCTTTTTAGGACTTTTTTGACGTCAAAATTGCCTTTATCTACAAAGACAAAATGCTTGTAAAATAGCTTAAAATCAAGGATTTTCACCCTTTTTTTCGTTGTAGCAACACTACACACTCCACGTGATGCGTTTGAGGAAAAAGATCCACCGGCTGGATTTTCTTTAACTCATATCCCAATTCTTGGTAGAGTTTTATATCACGCGCCATGGTTGCGACATTACAAGAGATATAGGCGATGCGGTCAGCTCCTGTTTGGCTACTTGCCTTGATAAAGCTTTCTGTGAGTCCTTTTCTTGGTGGGTCCACTAGGATAAGGCTTGGTTGAATTCCATCTTTAAGCCAATTTTTCATGGCATTTTCGGCTGTATCACAGACATAGTGGGCGTTTGAAATATTGTTTAATTGGGCATTCTTCTTGCTATTCTCAACCGCTTCTGGGATCACTTCAACACCATAGACTTCCTTGACATGTTTCGCAACAGAGAGGCCAATCGTCCCGATACCAGAATAGGCATCAATGACTACATCATCTTCTTTTAATTCAGCAAAGTCAATGGCTGTTTGATAAAGTTTTTCCGCCATTTCTGTATTAACTTGGTAAAAGGCTGGACCAGCGATTTGGAAATCATTTCCCAACATTTGGTCCGTAATGTAATCTTGACCATAAAGCGTACGCCATTCCTTACCAAAAATTGCATTGGTATTTTGGTCGTTGATATTTTGCATGACAGACACAATCTCTGGGAACTGCTTGATTAGTTGTTCAATCAATTGCTCCACACGAAAAACTTTGGGACGAGTTGTAACCAAGATAACCATGATTTGTCCAGAATAGTGTCCACGACGCACCACAAGATTTCGAATCAAGCCAGCTTGTTCCTTTTCATCATAAGGTTTCAAATCATAACGACGAAGCAAATCTCGAAGAACTACCACAACTTGGTCAATGACAGGATCTTGGATAAAGAAATCTTCTAGAGGCATGAGGTCATGCGAATTCTTACGGAAAAATCCTGTTTCCAAGACACCATTAACACGACGAACAGGCACCTGCGCCTTGTTGCGGTACTTGATTGGATTTTCCATACCAAGCGTTTCAGCAACCTCTATATCATCAATTCCAGCAATCTTATATAGACTATCCTTAACTTGCTTGGTTTTAAATTTGAGCTGTTCTGGATAGGCAAGATGACCTAAATCCGCGATTCCTGAACGCAGGTAAGCCAAATCTAGATCTTGATTACGGTGTGGTGATTGGACAAGGTATTCTTCTACTTTTCCAAAACCAATCTTTTTATTGACCTTGAGGACACGCATAAGGATTTTTTCACTCGGTAAAGCATTCTCAACAAAAAATACCAAACCATCTACCTTGGCAACTCCTGCACCTTCATGGGTCAAGTCAACAATTTCAACTTCTACAATATCATTTTTCTTTAACATTCTCTTCTCTTTCTATTGGCCGACAAAAAAGACGGCAACGTTACGGTTACCATCTATTATACCATGAAATTTCTTAAGAACCAAAACTCTTGAAGAAGTTGACAATGGCTTGCCAGAGGGAGCTTAAGAAGTTACCACCGTCCTCTAGCGCCTTATCCGCATCAAAGTTAAGGTTAATATTTTTAAAGCTATCGCCAGCTTGTGAAACAATGCTTTGTTTAAGGTCATTCAGGGTTTTAGTGAAGTCTGCATTGCTGAGGATATCACTTTTTGAGAGATTTAAAGCAAAATTGATGATGATATTGATCTGGTTTCCTGTTATAACCTGATCAAGTTTGTAATTTTTTAAGGTATCTTCAACGATTTTACGGACATCTTCCTCCGTCAGATTTCCCTTGCTTTCTTTAGCTTTGGCGATTCCTGACTTGATATCGGCTAGGGCAACATTTAATTTATTAGCATCATAGCCTGACTTGTCCTTGTTTTCAGCATTGATATCGGACAAAGCCTTCAACTCTTCTTGAGCCAAATCTTTGTTGGCTTGTGGCACCTTGGCTCCATTAGCTTCAAGTGAATAGTAAATCCCTGCTAAGGCACTCTCACCTGTAACTGGAATAGGTGCTGCTACAGTAATTTTGGCGTGTTCCACACCCAAAGTTACGGCCGCATTGCGGTACATATCCTGCGTCACCTTAGTGATGTTTTCTGGTGTTTCAATCTTGACCTCAAGTGGCGACTTGTCACCTAGCTTTTGAATCTTGGCTGATGAATACAATTGTAAGCTAGAGTCATTGGCAACATTCATAATCTTAGAATAGACATCAGGTGTCATGGTCTTGAGTTCTTTGGTGTCTGTTGAAGCATTGTAGCCTAGTTTTTTAAGGGTTTGATTTTTTTGGTCTTCAGACAATGATGAACCTAGGACATATTCAGGTTGAACATAGGTTTCATCGATGACTTTTTGAACATCAGTTGCTGCATGGACACTATTCATAGCTGTTACTGCCCACAAGACCGCAGCACTAGTCAGAAAGAGTTTCTTTCTCATAGGGATTTTCCTCCTTTACCTTTCTAGAGTAATATATCTATCTTAAAGAAAACTTATAACAAAAACACCTGGACTAGCCAGATGTCGAAAAGAGAGTAAAACATTTGATGATGTAAAGGTTGAGTTGCACCTGTCTAGAATAATAATAGTTTCCTCCATTTACATAGAGTTCGGCTCCATGAAAAATGGAAATGGGGTGAATATAACTATAAGTCTTTCCAGTGGTGTTACCAAGCAAGGGAGCAACAGTATCACGAGAGTACTGTTTGGCCAGTGCTAGGGTGTTTTCCTTACCATTTTGGGCGATAAAATCGATATAGGCAGGTCCAAAATTATAGGCTTGAACAGCCGTCCAGACATCTACCCCCTTCTTCTGGGCCAGATAGAGATTATCTGTCAGAGTTTGAACACCTTGCCGAATGCTAGAAGCATTATCATTGATAGTGTTGGTGGAACCACTTGCAGATTCACTAGACTGCATAACATCGCCTTCTTTTCCTTTTGTTTCAGTATAAATCATAGCGAGCACAAGCTCTTCGTTTGCTGGGGTGTCTTTTTCACTCAAGATTTCTCGCACCATGGGTTGATAGGTCATGACTTGCTTGACATCCTGGTGAACGCGGTAAGCTTTATAGCCCGCAAAAAGGAAGACTGCTAGTACAAGCACTCTTCGAATTCGTTTAAACATTATTTACTTTGGATATCCTCGATATTTTTGATTAAGATAGAGTAGGTTCCATTATCATTTTGGATAAACTCAACAGACTCGGCGTCTTGATAGACGTTATTGGGAACGATGAGCTCAATTCCATTTGACAAGGAAAGTTTTTGGTTTTCAAATTTTTTAAGCTGACGACTGGCATCAATTTCATCAAATTGAACAGGCTCTGGTACAGCTTCCTTTACTTGATCAATAAAGCTCAAACGAGCCGTCAGATTATTGTCAAAAAGGTCGTTTGCCAATTTTTCTGGTGACAATTCATTGCTTTCTTCTAAGTTGTTGAAAATCGCTGATTTGACCTTTGATTGAAATTGAAAATCATCTGTATTAAAAGATTCAGCAATTCTCTGAGCCGTTTTTTCTAGTTCTTTGATAGATTTCTTTGGTGAAATCTTAGGGGCAACGGCAAGAAGATTATCTGAAAAATAGTTCAAAAAAGTCCCGTTATACTTGATTCGTTTTTCAATCAGATGGTACTTGCGGCTCTGAAGATTAACCACTAAGGCCTCATCAGCACCCGTTCCAAATCCAGGCAAGTTATTCTGAGTTAGCTTGATTGGATTATCAACTTCTCCTCCGAGGTGGGTCAAGGTCTCCCGCAGAGCAATTCGCAAGAAAGCGAAATGTTCTACACCTTCTTTAGAAAATTGCACAAAAATCAAGTCATTGGTCTTGAGATTTTCTGAAATGCCGAACTCCTCTTTCCAGAGATTAGCCAGCGTTACTGATGTCTCCAACAAATCGTCTGTGATGTGATTGAAGAAGGGATTTTCTTCTTCGAAAATCCCAGTCTTGGCTTCATCTGAATACACACGTTCAATTTTTTTACGTAGGTATTCCTCGATTTTTGGAGTGATATTGAGAAACTTATCCGCTAGGAGCAGCTCGGTATCATCCGGACTGAACTGATGGATAATAGCTTTCTTAATATAAATGTCCATAAAAATTTTAGTCCTCGTATAATGGGAAGGCCTCTGTCAATGCTTTGACTTCGCTTCTCACTTCTTCTAAGACAGCTTCATTTTCTGCATTCTTAAGGGTTTTAATGATGAGTTCAGCCACTTTGCGACTTTCTTCTTCACCAAATCCACGTGCAGTAATAGCTGCTGCTCCGATACGAATCCCACTTGTCTTGAATGGTGACAAGGTTTCGTAAGGGATTGAGTTTTTATTTAGGGTAATATTGACTTCATCCAGCAAGTTTTGAGCAACTTTTCCGTTTTCAACAACCTTAGTCACATCCACTAGGAAGAGGTGGTTTTCAGTCCCTCCAGAAATGATACGGAAATCAGGGTCTTGCAAGAAGACATCTGCCATAGCCTTGCTATTCTTGATGACATTGGCAGCATATTCCTTGAAGGCTGGATCCAAAACTTCTTTGAAGGAAACAGCTTTAGCCGCCACAACGTGCTCCAAAGGACCACCCTGAATACCAGGGAAAATAGCTGAATTGATCTTCTTAGCTAGGTCTTCATCATTGGTCAAAATCAAACCACCACGAGGGCCACGAAGGGTTTTGTGGGTCGTTGTTGTCGTGATGTGAGCATATGGTACTGGACTTGGGTGAAGACCAGCAGCAACCAAACCAGCGATATGAGCCATATCTACCATGAGCTTAGCTCCAACAGCGTCCGCAATTTCACGGAATTTTGAAAAGTCGATAATTTGAGAATAGGCTGACGCACCAGCTACAATAAGTTTTGGTTTTACTTCTTGGGCTTGTTTCAAAATAGCATCAAAGTCCAAGAATTCCGTTTCAGGATCCACACTATAAGAAACAAAGTTGTAAGTTTGACCTGAGAAGCTAACAGGAGCCCCATGGGTCAAGTGTCCACCTGCAGCCAAATCCATTCCCATAACCGTATCACCTGGCTCAATCAAGGCCATGTAAGCCGCACAGTTGGCTTGGCTTCCTGAGTGTGGTTGGACATTGGCAAATTTAGCACCGAAAATTTCTTTTGCACGTTCAATGGCAAGAGTCTCTACCACATCGACTACGTCTGTTCCACCATAATAACGGCGTCCTGGGTAGCCTTCGGCGTATTTATTCGTCAAGATAGACCCTTGAGCTGCCATAACAGCCTTGGAAACTACGTTTTCCGAAGCAATCAACTCAATATTGTTTTGTTGGCGTTCTTCTTCTTTGGCAATAGCATTCCAGAGATCAGCATCATAGGCTTTAAAATCATCTTTGTCAAAAATCATAGGTCTTCTCCTTTATAGTGTGACAGGTCCTTTAGTCTAAGAAAATAAACTAAAAGATGCGAATAAACCGTTTCTGCACTTTATCACAAGTATAACCAACTTTTTCATAAAATGCATGAGCACCCAGACGATGATCGGCAGAGTTTAAGCGGATAAACCCATAACCACGTCTTTTTGCTTCTTGATCCAACCCTTGCAGTAAGCTTTTACCGATACCTTGACCTTGCGCTTGAGGTAAAACTGCTAAAGCTAAAATATTAAATCCTGCTTTAGAATAAAGTGATTCATAGACCTCAGCGTGTACATATCCAAGCAAGGCATGACTAGCTTCATCCTCATAGCCAAGTAGGAAATGATGTTCATCTTGAGATAATCTAGTTAGTTGACTAGCTGTGTCCTCTGGACTAAAAGAATAGCCCAAAGTCTCTTGGTTGATGTCACATATAGCTTTCACATCAGTTTCTCTTAAATCTCTTAGCATCTCATTCCTCCTAAAAAGAAATCTCTGGCAACCGAGCAAGAATATCTTCTCGCTTAATGGCCCCTTGGCGTAAGATTTTCACCTTGTCTCCAGACAAGTCCAAAATAGTCGAATCTTGTCCAGTTAGAAAAACATCGTCTTCCAGACCCAAAACCTCTTGGTCAAAATCCTTCAGAATCTGATCAAAGGTTACACCACTTGCATGACCTGAGATATTAGCAGACGGCCCAATCAAAGGACCTGTCTCTCTAATCAAATCAAGGGTAATGGGATGACTCGGCATCCGAAATCCCACCGTTGCAAGGCCAGAATTGATCCAATAGGGAACTCGCTCATTAGCTTCTAGAATGATGGTTAAGGGACCTGGTAAAAAGGTCTCTACAAGTTTTTGTAGATAAGTTGGCTGATTCTTAGAAAAGTGCAAGATGTCCTCTAGAGAGGCGATATTGAGGTTAAGCGCCTTGTCTCTTGGACGACGTTTGAGCTGGTAAACATGGTCAACTGCTTTTTCGTCTAGAGCCTTGGCAAAGAGACCGTAAACTGTCTCAGTAGGTAGAACGACCGCTCCACCATTTTCCAACTCTTGTCTAATCCTGTCCATCATCAATTACAACCATCCTATCTAGACCAAACTGGTCCTTGAGCGTTCGTACTCTTTTTTCAGGAAGGTATTTCCTAAAAAGTTTAGGAACACTTTGACCTTGCTTGTATCCAATTTCAAGGTAAATCTTACCACCATCTTTGAGATAGTCTGTTGCATCTTCCGCAATTCTACGGTAAATGGCTAGACCATTCTCGTCTGCAAAGAGAGCTAGATGAGGCTCCGAATGCAAAACATTCAAGCCGACCTCTGACGCATCTTCACGAGAGATATAGGGTGGATTGGAAACAATTATATCATATTTTTCAGAAATTTCTGTAAAACAGTCAGATTTTTTTAAAAATATTTGAAGATTTTGATTTTTAGCATTTTCGTTAGCTACATCTAAAGCATCTTGGGAAACATCTGCTGCTGTCACTGACCAATCTGGTCTATTTTTTGCTAGAGCGAGAGCAATAGCTCCACTACCTGTTCCAATATCCAGAACTGAAAGATTTGTCTCAGGATTTTCAGCCAAGATAAGCTCCACCAACTCCTCTGTCTCTGGACGAGGAATCAAAACCCGCTCATCAACTGTTAACGGCATTCCATAAAAATCTGCCTTTCCAATGATATACTGTGCCGGTTTATGAGCTGCTAACTGTTGGAAAATTCCTTTTACAAATACTTCTTCCTCTTCCGTCACTTCCTGCTGGAGGGCAAAAACAAAGTCCGTAAAAGATAGATTTTTCAGGCTACGATAGACAAAAGAGAGGCTTTCAGCTTCCTCTCCTTGTCTTATCAACTCTTCTTCAAAATCTGAAAATAATTGAGCTAATTTCATTATTTGTTTAATTCTTCTAATTTTTGTGTTTGGTCATAGAGCACCAAGGCATCCACAACTTCGTCCAATTTACCAGACAAAATGGTATCTAGTTTTTGGAGAGTCAAGCCGATACGGTGGTCTGTGACACGGTTTTGTGGGAAATTATAAGTACGGATTCGTTCTGAACGGTCACCAGTACCGATTGTCGACTTACGCTCAGCGTCTTGTTCATCCTGAGCAATTTGTGCAAAGTGGTCAGCAACACGCGCACGGATAATCTTCATAGCCTTCTCACGGTTCTTCTGCTGGGTACGTTCTTCCTGCATCTCAACCTTGATATTGGTTGGCAAGTGAACGATACGAACAGCAGTCGCAACCTTGTTGACGTTCTGTCCACCAGCACCTGATGCATGATAGATGTCGACACGAAGGTCTTTTGGATCAATATCGTATTCAACTTCTTCCACTTCAGGCATGACAAGAACTGTCGCTGTCGAAGTATGGACACGCCCTTGGCTCTCTGTCACAGGGACACGTTGCACACGATGGGCACCTGATTCGTACTTGAGTTTAGAGTAAACAGATTGACCTGAAACCATGGCAACGACTTCTTTGAAACCACCGACACCGTTCATAGAGGCTTCCATAACTTCAAAGCGCCAGCCTTGGGCTTCCGCATACTTTTGGTACATGGTTAGCAAATCTCCAGCGAAAAGTGATGCTTCGTCACCACCAGCTGCTCCACGGATTTCAAGGATGATGTTCTTGTCATCATTAGGATCTTTTGGGAGGAGCAAGATTTTCAGTTTCTCTTCGTATTCTTCTTTTTCAGCCTTAGCATCTTTGAGCTCTTGCTTGGCCATTTCTTCCAAGTCCGCATCTCCGCCTGATTCCTTAATCATCTCTTCAGCGTCAACGATGTTTTGAAGGACTTGTTTGTACTCACGGTAGGCTGTTACCGTATCGCGAGTAGAAGCCTCTTCTTTTGAAAGTTCCATGAAACGTTTGGTGTCTGAAACGACATCAGGGTCACTCAGCAATTCTCCTAATTCTTCATAACGGTCTTCTACAGCTTGTAGTTGATCATAGATGTTCATTTTTCTTCATTCTCCTTATTGATTTCAGGCGCAAAATAATGTTTACGGCAAACTGAGATATAGGTTTCATTACCACCAATCTGGATTTGCTCACCATCATAGACTGGCAGTCCATCCTGTGTACGCAACACCATAGTCGCCTTTTTCTTACAATACTGACAGATGGTCTTGATTTCGTCAATCTTGTCTGCTAAGAGCAAGAGATACTTGGAACCTTCGAACAGTTCATTGCGAAAGTCATTTTTCAAGCCAAAAGCCATGACAGGTATGTCTAACTCATCAACAACACGAGCTAGATCGTAAACATGGTGACGCTTGAGAAACTGGGCTTCATCGACCAAAACACAGTAAGGCTTTTCTGGTAGGTCTCGGATATAGCCAAAGATATCCGTCGTCTCCTCAATCGCAAGAGCAGGGCGTTTCATACCGATTCGACTCGACACATAGCCAACACCGTCACGAGTATCCAGAGCTGAGGTCATAATCACAACGCCTTTTCCTTGCTCCTCATAGTTATAGGCCACCTTGAGAATCTCAATCGTCTTACCAGAGTTCATGGTCCCATAACGATAATACAACTGTGCCATGTTTCTTGCTTCACGTCCATTTCTAAATTTTTGCTACATTCTAGTATATCATAATTTTCTTAAGCTTTAAACGGCAAAATGTGGTAAAATAGAAGAAATCAAAAACTAGTGGAGGAAGCTATTATGCCATTTGTACGCATCGATTTATTTGAAGGACGCACGCTCGAGCAAAAGAAAGCTCTTGCTAAGGAAGTAACGGAAGCTGTTGTCCGTAACACTGGAGCACCTCAATCTGCTGTCCATATCATCATCAACGACATGCCAGAAGGAACTTACTTCCCACAAGGGGAAATGCGCACCAAATAAGCTAGCTTAAGCAGAATTGCTTAGGCTTTTTCAATCTCCAAGTAGCATCCATTGAAGAAATAGCCTAAATTTGTTACAATTTGAAAAGAGACTTGGAAAAATTTCCAAGAAAAGAGCTATTTATTAAAGGAAACATTATGATTACACGTGAATTTGATACCATCGCTGCTATCTCTACTCCACTAGGTGAAGGGGCTATTGGTATTGTCCGCCTGAGCGGAACAGAAAGTTTTGCTATTGCGCAAAAGATTTTTAAAGGGAAAGACTTGAGACAGGTTGCTAGCCACACTCTCAACTACGGTCACATTATTGATCCTCTGACTGGTAAAGTCATGGACGAGGTTATGGTTGGGGCTATGAAATCTCCAAAAACCTTCACTCGTGAGGATATTATCGAGATTAACACTCACGGTGGGATTGCGGTGACCAATGAGATTCTCCAACTAGCTATCCGTGAAGGAGCTCGATTGGCTGAACCTGGTGAATTTACCAAACGTGCCTTCCTAAATGGACGTGTGGACTTGACTCAGGCTGAGGCGGTGATGGATATCATCCGCGCCAAGACAGACAAGGCCATGAACATTGCGGTCAAACAACTTGATGGTTCCCTTTCTGACCTGATTAATAATACCCGTCAAGAAATCCTCAATACACTTGCCCAAGTTGAGGTCAATATCGACTATCCTGAATATGATGATGTTGAAGAAGCGACTACTGCTGTTGTTCGTGAGAAGACTATGGAGTTTGAGCAATTGCTAACTAATCTCCTTAGAACAGCACGTCGTGGTAAAATCCTTCGTGAAGGAATTTCCACTGCTATCATCGGCCGTCCCAACGTTGGGAAATCAAGCCTTCTCAACAACCTCTTGCGTGAGGACAAGGCTATCGTTACAGATATTGCTGGTACTACTCGAGATGTCATTGAAGAATACGTCAACATCAATGGTGTTCCTCTCAAATTGATTGATACAGCTGGTATCCGTGAAACGGATGATATCGTTGAACAAATTGGAGTTGAGCGTTCAAAAAAAGCACTTAAGGAAGCTGACTTAGTTTTACTAGTGCTAAATGCTAGTGAACCACTGACTGCTCAAGACAGACAACTTCTTGAAATTAGCCAAGATACAAACCTTATTATTCTTCTTAATAAAACTGATCTTCCTGAAGCAATTGAAGCTTCAGAACTCCCTGAAGACGTTATTCGTATCTCAGTCCTTAAAAACCAAAACATCGATAAGATTGAAGAGAGAATCAACAACCTCTTCTTTGAAAATGCTGGTTTGGTTGAGCAAGATGCTACTTACTTGTCAAACGCCCGTCATATTTCCTTGATTGAGAAGGCTGTTGAAAGCCTACAGGCTGTTAATGAAGGGCTGGAACTAGGTATGCCAGTTGACTTGCTTCAAGTTGACTTGACCCGTACTTGGGAAATTCTCGGAGAAATTACTGGAGATGCTGCTCCAGATGAACTCATCACCCAACTCTTTAGCCAATTCTGTTTAGGAAAATAAGAAATCCATGATCGTTCAATCGGTCATGGATTTTATTGTAATTATTAGTAATCTGGTCTTAAGACACCTGTTACAGTTGCCTTAGTTGCTTCGTAGTCACCATCTACAACAACCTTGATAATGCGTTTGGCATCTTCTTCTGGTGCTGGAACAAGAGGTAGACGAGTTGGTCCAGCTTCAAATCCCATGTAGTTAAGAACGGCCTTGACTGGAGCAGGACTTGGGTAAGAGAAGAGGGCATTAACCTTAGGAATGAACTTACGCTGAATTGCTGCTGCTTTCTTCATATCGCTTTCTTCAATGGCCGTAAACATCTCGTGCATTTCATCCCCATTTGTATGGGAGGCAACAGAAATAACCCCATCCGCACCAAGGTTCATGGCATGGAAAGCATCTCCATCCTCACCTGTATAAATCAAAAACTCCTCTGGCTTATGCTCAATCAAGTAAGCCATATTTGCCAAGCTAGTACATTCTTTGACACCGATGATATTTGGATGGTCAGCCAAACGAAGCATGGTTTCTGGAGTCAATTCGACAACCACACGCCCTGGAATATTATAGATAATAATAGGTAAGTCAGAAGCATCTGCAATGGCCTTAAAGTGCTGATACATTCCTTCTTGAGAAGGTTTGTTGTAGTAAGGAACAATAGCAAGCCCAGCAGCAAAGCCGCCAAATTCTGCTACTTCTTTGACAAACTCTATAGAGTCACGCGTATCATTGGTACCCACACCCGCAATCAAAGGAACACGTCCATTGACAACTTTTTGTACAGCCGCAAAGAGCTCCAACTCTTCATCGTGAGTCAATGTCGGACTCTCAGCAGTGGTACCTGCGAGAAGAATTCCATCCGTATGATGCGCCAACAGATGCTCAATCAAGGCTGGAATGGCATCAAAGTTGATGGAACCATCCTCGTGGAAGGGAGTAATAAAGGCTGTGATGATTTTACACTCTTTTAAATCTTGATAAGACATGAGAAACACCTCTCTATTTCAAAGAAGGAGTTCATCTGAACTCCTAAACAATATGACTATTTTAATTCAAATTTCAATTCGGCCGTTGGACGAACCAAGCCACGTTCGTGAAGAGTTTCTGCAATCTGAACTGAGTTCCAAGCAGCACCTTTGAGCAGGTTATCTGAAACAACCCACATGTGGATTCCTTTTTCAGCATCCAAGTCTTTACGGATACGACCAACAAAGGTATCACGTGAACCAACTGCATTGATGGCTTGTGGATAGATTTGATGAGCTACATCATCTTCAAGAACAGCACCCGGGAAGGCTGCGATAGCTGCTTTTACTTCTTCGATTGGAGCCACTTCTTTTGTTTCGATGTAAACAGACTCAGAGTGAGCTGACAAGACTGGAATACGCACACATGTTGCAGATACTGCAATGCTATCATCTTCCATGATTTTCTTAGTTTCCTTAGTCATCTTCATCTCTTCGTAAGTGTAATCATTGTCAGTGAAGACATCGATTTGTGGAAGAGCATTGAAGGCGATAGGATAATGTTTCTTGTCACCGCCTGAAGGCAAGATTTCAGCATGCAAATCACGTGGAGTTACACCATCATTCAAAACTTCACGAAGTTCACGTTGTGTCTCAAGAATTGCTCCCATACCAGCACCTGAAACTGCTTGGTAAGTTGAAACAATGATACGGTCCAATCCCCATTTTTGGCGAACTGGCTCAAGAGCCACCATCATTTGAATTGTTGAACAGTTAGGGCAGGCAATGATACCGTTGTGGGCATCAAGTGCATGAGCATTGACCTCTGGAACAACCAAAGGAACATCTGGGTTTTGACGGAAGTAAGATGTATTATCTACTACTACCGCTCCAGCTTTAACTGCGTATGGTGCATATTTAGCTGATGTAGAACCACCTGCTGAAAAGAGAGCAATATCAACTCCTTCAAAAGCTGTTTCAGTCGTTTCTTCAATCGTAATATCTTGATCTTTAAATTTCAAAATCTTGCCTGCTGAACGTGCAGAAGCAAGTAAACGAATTTTATCGATTGGAAGTGTTGATTCTTCCAACATTTTTATCATCTGAGCTCCGACAGCACCTGTCGAGCCGACTACAGCAACTGTATATCCCATAAATAACCTCTTTCGGAATTTTCTAAAAATTTCTATAATAGATGTATTATACTACTTTTTCCATGAATTGCAAAGCTTTTTCATCATTTTTTGGAAAATAAAAATCCCCAGTCGCTAAACTAGGGACTAAGAGGCATCTTCATGTGATGAGCAGGTTCACACAACTCATCAAGGTCCGCTCCTGCGTTATGACCTCCTTATGCTCAATAGTAGTCCGAAGACTACCTATCGACTCATCGCGTCTATTATATTACTAGAAATAAGTGGTTTTGTCAATAAGAAATTTTTGCAGGATGACTTTTATTATACAAAAGTCAGAATTTTTTCTCTTGAGCATAAGAAAAAACTCTTGTGCTCAAGAGTTTCCCTGTAAATATCATGCTAATTGCCGGGATTGAACCGGCGACCTCATCCTTACCATGGATGCGCTCTGCCAACTGAGCTAAATCAGCTTACTTAAAAAGTATACTATAGTTAGAAAAACTTGTCAAGTTTCCTTAGAAATTTTCCATAAGAAAAAGCCAGGTAAGAGCTACCTAGCTTATCTTCTTCTATTTGCTTAAATCAATTCGACGACCAATTTTACCAATGATAATCGCACCAATAATTAATGAGGCAAATTCACCAATTCCTGTTGTAAACCAAGTAAGGAAAAATGGTAATTCTGCTACAATATTTAACTCGGCAGCGATAGTAAACATAGAAATTGAAAAGAGGATTGAGAAGAAGAAATGATCTTTTCGAATCAATCCGTTAAAAAGATAATCCTTGCTGTATTTTGCAAAAAGCCAAACACCTAGACTGAGGAATACTAAGGTTGATCCACCACCAACAAAGACATCTAGCGGACCGAAGCTAAAGAAATTAGCAATCATACAACCGATAGTAACTCCGATGATGTACTTAGGATTGTAAAAAGCCATAAAGTTCATCATTTCTGAAATACGGAACTGATAAGCACCATAGCTGATGGCATTTAGGGGCGGTGTAACAGTCAAAACGACATAGATAGCAGCGACGATTGCAATATCTGCAACATCACGAATAGTTAATTTTTTCATTTTTTCTCCTTTGGCGGTTTCCCGCGTATAATATGCTTGGTGAAAGAAGCTAAGCACCAAGGGTTGCTTGAATCAACCTTACTAGTATAGCACAATAGCCTGCTTTATGCTATACTAAAAGCATGAAAAAAATAATCACTTATATTTTTAATAACGAACTTCTCGCTTATCTTTTTTTTGGTATAGCAACTACTCTTGTTTCTATACTATCACGATTAGTCATTTATCAACTAGCTCACAGAGAACTCCTTGCTACTGCCTTAGCAAATATTATTGGTATCCTATTTGCCTTTATCACAAATGATAGGATTGTATTTAAGCAAGCTAGGCAGAATTGGCCAAGACGTTTAGTGAAATTTTCTCTTGCCCGCCTTTCTACTTTTCTGTTAGACTTGCTCTTTACTTTTCTGTTTGTGACTAGGTTTCCCCACATCATAGGTCAATTCGTAAACGGGAATCTTGATAAAGTAAATGCAATCGAAACAGTTCTTGCACAATTATTGATAATTATCCTTAATTACATTTTTAGTAAGGTTTTTATTTTTAAAAAATAAGAAAAATTTTAAACATATAGCTTGCAAGAACTTCTTAATTAATATATAATTAAGTGTAAAAATTTTTTGAAAGGAAATTATGAAAATGTTAAAAGATCTTAAAGCATTTTTGCTTCGTGGTAACGTTGTTGACCTTGCTGTCGGTGTAATCATTGCTACTGCTTTTGGTGCAATCGTTACATCACTTGTTAACGATATCATCACTCCACTTATTTTGAATCCAGCCTTGGAAGCTGCGAAAGTACAAAACATCGCTGAGCTTGCTTGGAATGGTGTTACATATGGTAAATTCTTGAGTGCTGTTATCAACTTCCTAGTTATCGGTACTGTTCTCTTCTTCGTTATCAAAGGTATTGAAAAAGCTCAAAGCCTTACTAAGAAAGAAGAAGCTGAAGAAGCTCCAGCTGGTCCAACTGAGTTGGAAGTACTTCAGGAAATCAAAGCTCTTCTTGAGAAAAAATAATCAATTAAAAGGATCTAGCGCAATGCTAAATCCTTTTTTCTTTACTCTTTCGGTAACTTGCCTGCTTTTTCAAGCATTTTCTTAATAAGATAAGGCATCTTAACATTTTCCCGACCTTTTTTCTCAATCAGTTTTTTCACAAATTCCGGCATTTGTAAATCTTCAGATTCGGCCAAAATATTTTTAGTCTCATCTGAAGGAACTAACTCATCAAAGGTTTCTTCTTCTGGGAGAAATTCCTTAAATTCTTGATGTTCATTGGCTCTGACTGTATTGACCAAGGCATCAATCAAACGAGAATCTGTATTTGGCATTGGTGGACGATGATAGTTCACCCCAAATTCCTGACACAAGTCATAACATTCCACATCGTTGTCAAACAAGACTTCAATATGCTCGCTGATGAAGCTGATAGGAACAAAAATATAATGGTCTGGATGTTCTTTCTGTTCTCTGAGATACTCTAAAACATCTGGTTTAATCCATGGAATCCCGATATCACTTTCACTTTGCCAAGTATTAGTATATTGCTCAGAACTCAAACCTAGTTTTTCAGCGACTAGCTTGCTATTTTCGAAAATTTGGTCGATATAGGGGTCACCAAAATCCAAGGCAAAAATGGGTACACTATGGGCTGAAAAGATGACTTTAAATCTATCCTGCTTTACTTCTTCTTTTAAAATCTTAGCAATTTCATCTGCCCAATAGTTTAAGAGCGCTTCTTCTTGATACCAGTCCTTGATAACTAAAAATTTAATTTGTTTGCTTTCTAAAAATTTTTCATAGCCCATGACAGAGTAGAAAGAATAATGAGGTTCTAAAATCAAGCAAATACACTGCTCGATTCCGTCTGCTTCCATCTGACCAATCACATCTGGAATAAAGGGTCTAGAAAACTTATTGGCAAAATAGACACTGTACTCATTCCCCAGCCTAGATTCTACCAAGGCAACCTCTTCTCGAGTAATTTTTTGCAGAGGCGTGCCCCCAATTCGTACATAATTATCATAGAGAGTTTGAATCTCGTGGTCTTGAGGTTTCACTCCACGACGAATATTTGTGAAAAAATCAGCCACACCTTCAAAGGTAATCTCTTCTGGCGAACCGAAAGTCATCATTAAAATTGCTTTTTTCATAATCGCTTCCTTGTGATATTTTTATCAAGTTTATTTTATCATTAATTCGTTGATAAGTAAACGCCAACATAGCGAATTTCCCCAACTTCAGTCTTTTGTTTTTCTCTCTTTTCTATGATACAATGGAAAAAATGAATTCAAAAGGAGTTTTTTATGACTTATCCAAATCTCTTGGACCGCTTCTTAACCTACGTTAAGGTCAACACGCGCTCTGATGAACACTCTACTACTACTCCAAGTACGCAGAGTCAGATTGACTTCGCAACTAATGTTCTAATTCCTGAAATGAAACGTGTTGGACTGCAAAATGTTTACTATCTAGCAAATGGTTTTGCAATTGGAACCTTACCAGCCAGTGACCCATCTTTAACACGTAAGATTGGCTTTATATCTCACATGGATACTGCTGACTTTAATGCCGAAGGAGTTAATCCTCAGGTGATTGAAAACTACGATGGTGGTGTGATTGAACTTGGAAATTCTGGTTTCAAATTAGATCCAGCTGACTTCAAGAGTCTGGAGAAATATCCAGGACAAACACTCATCACAACTGACGGAACAACCTTGCTAGGTGCTGATGACAAGTCAGGGATTGCTGAAATTATGACTGCTATTGAATATCTGACTGCCCATCCTGAAATCAAGCACTGTGAGATTCGTGTTGGTTTTGGTCCAGATGAAGAAATCGGTGTTGGTGCCAATAAATTTGATGCAGAAGATTTCGATGTAGATTTTGCCTATACTGTAGATGGCGGACCTCTCGGAGAACTTCAGTACGAGACCTTCTCAGCCGCTGGTGCTGAATTGCATTTCCAAGGACGCAATGTCCACCCTGGTACTGCCAAAGGGCAGATGGTCAATGCCCTTCAGCTAGCAATTGATTTTCATAATCAACTTCCAGAGAATGACCGACCCGAGTTAACAGAAGGTTACCAAGGCTTCTACCACCTAATGGATGTGATAGGTAGTGTCGAAGAGGCACGTGCAAGCTACATCATTCGTGATTTTGAAAAAGATGCCTTTGAAGCGCGTAAAGCAGCAATGCAGTCTATCGCTGATAAGATGAATCAAGAACTTGGTAGCGACCGTGTCACCCTAAACTTGACAGACCAGTACTACAATATGAAAGAAGTCATTGAGAAAGATATGACTCCAATTACCATTGCCAAAGCCGTTATGGAAGATTTGGGTATTACTCCTATTATCGAACCAATCCGTGGAGGGACAGACGGCTCTAAAATTTCCTTTATGGGAATCCCAACTCCTAATATCTTTGCGGGTGGAGAAAATATGCATGGACGTTTTGAATACGTCAGTCTTCAGACCATGGAACGTGCAGTTGATACCATCATTGGTATCGTAGCTTATAAAGACTAAAAAGACGAGGTAGCTCAGCTACCTCGTCTTTTTAGTTATTCAGCAGGTTTGTCTTGATTTCCAGTACTTGTTGTAGATTCTGTTGTTTCCTTTTCTGAAGCTAATTCAGCAGGTTTAGAATCGATTGTGTTGCTTGCTTTGTTTTCGTTGCTTGCAGTTTCACTGTTAGATTTCTCAGCTGTTGATGTTTCTGTTTCGGGACTGGTCTTATCAGTATTTGCTTCAGCATTTGTTGCTGGACTTGCTTCTTCACTTGCGCTAGCTTTTGACTTGATTTCTTGATTCAAGACTAGGATAGTTTTTGTCAATTCAAGTAAAGCAGCTTTATCCTTACTCTTAGCAGAAAGTTGATCTAGTAATGCATCCACCTTATCAAAGTCGGCATCAGAACCCTTATTGTTTTCTAAGTATGCGTGAAGCGACATAAGAATATCGTAGAGTTTTTGATAGAGTACAAGTGTCTGAGGATCTTGCTCTGCATTTTCCTTCTCTTGTTGAAGGGCGCTAGCGATACGAGTCAAGACATCTTTTACCTGACTGTTTACTTCATCCAAGTCTGCATCAGCCTTGGTTGTAGCAGCTTTGAGATTTTCTACTTCTTCTGCCAAGGATTGTCTGATTCCTTCTTCTTGGATTTGTTCTAAGAGTTGAGTTGCCTTGCTCAAAAGACTTTCTACTTCTTCCTTGCTGACATGATTCACATGCTCTTCAGGCATAAAGTCTCCGTACAATTCTTTCAGGAAGCCATAAATAGCGGTCTTGGCACTTTGATTATCTACTTTTTCAGTATCTAGAACTGTTTGACTTGATTTCGCAGTAGTTGGCTGAGCTTTCAAAGCTTCTTCCACTTCTTGTTTTGCCTGATAGATGCTTGGGAATAATTTGTTCAATTCTGCTGCCTTAAGGAAGGATTGAGATTGATACAAGGTCCAAGTCAACTGAGCTACTTTGTTTCGAAGTTCATCACTCAAACGACCATCATTTACGTGTTCGTAGAAATACTTGATGTATTCTACAGTTGTAACGCCTGTTCGATCATTAAAGTCTTGCAAGGCTTGAAGTTGTGATTCAACCGCTACTAAAGCAGCTTCATCTTTAGCCAACTTAGCTTCTTGGAGTCGAACGAGAAGGTCTTTCTTAGGAAGGCCATAAGAGTCTGTATCCAGTGTATTTATTTTATCAATCAAGGCTTGATATTTCTTATCTAAAGCACTGGTTTCAACAGATTTGACACTTTCATCAATATGGATATATTGCTTATCAAAGAGATTAAGGGTTGCAAGATAACCTGCTGTAGAGTTAGTTGCCAGTTTCTTCATGTTTTCAGTAAACTGACCTAAGGCTAACTCAATCTGTCTTTGTTCGATAGGCTTGTCTTTGTAGATACTTCTGCTATCAGCTAGAAGTTGATCTACTTTTTCCAAGACTGCCTTCTCATCAAAAGCTCCAGGTTGATAATTGGATTGTAGGGCTGGAATCTTGTTTTTCAAAGCTACTTCATAGCCCTTCGTTTGAACCTTGATGTAGTGATTATGGTCACCATGAGGGATCACAAAACTACCATTTTCTACCTGTAAACTATAAGGAGACACACCATCTCGCAAAGCAGTGGTATAGAGTTCATTTAGGAAATCAAGCTCTGGATTGCCAGTTTGTATCGGAAGACGCACATGTTCCTTACGAACAGCATATGGGTGGATATGAGTTGGATCGTAGGCTTGGTCTGGATTTCCAAAGACAAAGAAACCGTTTGAAATTCTAATAGCTTCAAGTGGAACACCGTAGGTCTTTGAAATGTAAGCCATTTTTTCTTCATCGCTAGCATCTCTTGAGAAAGACTCTACCGTTTTAGCAAGAGGTTTTAAAGGCTCTGCATCATGATGTGTTTTCAAATGATCTTGCGCTGCCTTGATTTGCTCTGCTGTCATATCTTTCTTGAAGAAGTAATGATTATGGTCACCGTGACTCATGACAAATCCTTGCTCATCCTCACTGATGACACGATTAGCATCAAAACCGTGATCATGGTCTTCATCATGATCATCATCGTGAGCTGGATTTGGTGTTACTGTATTTGCCCCTTTCAAGTGGTCTTGCGCTGCCTTAATTTGCTCCGCTGTCAAGTCCTTCTTGAAGAAATAATGATTGTGGTCACCGTGCGACATGACAAAGCCTTGTTCATCCTCACTGATGACACGATTAGCATCAAAACCGTGATCATGGTCTTCATCATGATGGTGGTCATGCTCATCGCCATCTTGATCTTCATGGGCTGGACTTGGCGTTACAGGCATTTTACCTCTCAAATGATCCTGCGCCGCCTTGATTTGTTCTGGTGTTAGATCCTTCTTGAAGAAGTAATGATTGTGGTCACCGTGACTCATGACAAAGCCTGACACATCTTCACTGATGACGCTATTGGCATCAAAACCGTGATCATGGTCTTCACCGTGATGGTGAGCATGATCTTCTTCATCGTGATCATCATCATGAGCTGGGCTTGGTGTTACTGGCGTTTTACCTCTCAAATGATCTTGGGCGGCCTTAATTTGCTCTGCTGTCAAATCTTTCTTAAAGAAATAATGATTATGATCACCATGAGTCATGACAAAGCCTTGCTCATCCTCACTGATGACGCGATTGGCATCAAAACTATGATTATGCTCCTCATCACGATGGTTCCCATGATTATCTTTATCGTGTTCATCATCATGTGCTGGACTTGGTGTTACTGGCGTCTTACCTTTCAAATGATCTTGGGCGGCCTTGATTTGCTCTGCTGTCAAATCTTTCTTAAAGAAGTAATGATTATGATCGCCGTGTGACATGACAAAGCCTTGCTCATCCTCACTGATAACACGATTGGCATCAAAACCATGATCATGGTTTTCACCATGATGAGCGTCATGTCCCTCTCCATCATGGCCATGCTCTTCATGCTTAGGATCCTGATTTCCATGGTCATCATCTTGCTCATGATGATGGTTTTTCTGAGTAGGTTTTTCTGCTGGTTTGCTTGGATTATCCAATGGTGTTGGTTTCACACTGTCACTAGCTAGAGGAATCATTCTCGCAATCTTTTCTTCTAATGCAGAAAGCTTTGTATAAGGGATGAAATGATAGTGATTTCCATGAGGAATCGCTACACCACTCGGTGTTCTGCTTAAAATCTTAGCAGGGTCAAAAGTCAAGCCATCCGATTCAGCATATCGTTGAGTACTTGGAAGAGCATAGAGCTGCTGTAATAGACTTTGAAGACTCTCGGATTTATTACTTGGTATTTCAGCCTGTTGAATAGGCTTGGTAGTTTGACCAGTCCCATTTGTACTTGAACGATAGTCAGTCACACTAGGCTGATTTCTAGTTCCAGAGAGGTAAGCTTGTGCTGCAGCCAATTCACTAGCAGACAAGGAACTCTTTGGAATGTAGTGGTAATGTCCTCCGTGAGGGACGATATAAGCATCACCAGTATCCTCTATAATATCAGATGCATTAAAGATGTAGCCATCATCAGTAGTATAGCGACCTTGAGATTGAGCAAGCGCCACTGCACTATTAGATGTTGGTGCATCGTGAGTATGACCTTGTTTTTGGCGTTCAATTTCGTCCTTCGAACGAACGTTATCCGCATGTGCCACATCCTTAAGGTAAACATAATATTTACCATCCACCTTGATAATGTAACCACCTTTGACTTCGTTGACAATATCAGCGTCTTTCAATTGATAATTGGCATCTTTCATCAGAAGTTCCTCACTGAAAATCGCATCAAAAGGAACTTTCCCATTATAATAATGGAAATGATCACCGTGTGAAGTCACATAACCTTGATCAGTGATTTTCACAACAATCTGTTCAGCCTGAATATCTTCTTTTTTGCTAACTTGATCTGGTGTTTGTGTCTCTGTTTTTGGAGTGTCTTGTTTCCCATCAACATAAGATACACGATTCGTATCTTTGTTCTCTCCTGTCTGATGTTGATTCAATGCATAAATACAAAGACTTAAAGAAAGGACGACAGCTGCACCAGCAGCAAGTTTCTTCTTATTTATTTTCATAATCTCCTCATTTCAATTCTTCTGCTAAAATACTCATATTGTCTTCTAGGTTTTCTAGATAAGTTTTGTCGTTTTGTGGGTCTGCCTCTAAAGGATTCAGAGTTTTAAGACCCACACCTGTTGATTTGACAAGAGTTTCAGCTACTTTCGAAGAAGCATTACTTTCTGTAAAAATTGTTTTAACCTTATAGGTTTTAACAAATTCCTGAATTTCTGTTAGTTGTCTTGGACTTGGTTCTTGTTCTGGA
>NZ_JVJI01000053.1:0-34813 GCF_001072665.1 Streptococcus pseudopneumoniae
CATGTGTTTCAAGGTTGTCAAACCATAGAAGACCGCATCTGTGTCTTTTCCGACGATGGAAATTGAGTTGTCCTTGATGGTCAGAGCATAAGCATCAATTTTGTCAAAGAGACCTGCTGAAACGTTAGATAAGTTTTGTTCTGCTTGTGAGCCTCGTCCATGCACTCCAAGATAGATATTAGTTGCGCCAGCAACTGCTGATTGACTAGTAGTGTAGGATACTTGATTGTCCTGTAAGACACTCTTCAAGCGATTACGAGTATAAATATCGAGTTGATCTCCCATTACCAGATTGACTTGCTTACGAAGAGCTGTTACTCCTTCTCCATAAGTCACTTTTTGTGGAGTTGGGAAAACCTTGTACTCTTTCTTGAGATAATCTGCGCTCTTGCTGGCAGCTGCAATACTATCTTCGCTAGCTGGTTTGCTTGCTGTGAATTGATCCGCCAGTTCAACTGTTCCATCACCTGTTTGCTCGACTTTTGGAGTTTCAGGTGTAGATGGTTGTTCTGGTTCTGGTGTTTCTTGTCCCTCTTTGATAGGTTTCAATAGATGAACTTCAGCTGCACTTGCAAAGCCCCCAACACCTGATAGAACTTTCAACTCAATCTTGTTGGTATGAACCGCTGCAAAGTTAACTGTTTTTTCTTGAGCGTTGTTGTCCCAGCTTCCTTCTGAAACCTTGACCATTTGACCATCTTTTTGTGCGTAGATTTCGTAGCGAGTCACGACCCCATTTCCACCACCTGGCCGAGGAAGATAAGTCAAACCATTGACTTTTTCTGCTTCTTTCAAGGTCATAGAAAGAGTGTACGGAGCAGTATCACCAGTCCATTTAGTATGCCAAAAGGTATTTGGATCATTGTCAAAGGCTTTTTCAACAACTCCTTCAGTCGCTGTTCCTGGTGTTTCTTGACTAGTTGCAGAAACTGTGAAATGATCTGTTGGAATCAAACGAGGATTTACAAATGGTTTATCTGACAACTCTGCACTATGTAAAATCCCTTTGAACCCACCGATGCTTTCAAGCGGTAGAACCAAGCTATTGTGAGCAAAGCGAGGGTGAGCTGGATTTGCGATACGTTCAATCTTCTCACCATCCACATAGAATTCCGTTGATTGTGGTTTGGTCACGATAGAGATTTGATAACGTTTATTCTTTTCAAGTTTTTTCTTGAACTGGATATGGAACTGTTCAAATTGATAAGCAAGATAGCCGTCTTTATCAGCTAGATAGATACGGTTGTCTCCACTTGTTGAGAAGGTTTGTTCACCGTCTCCAGTGACAGTTACATCAAACTTCAAGACATGACTCGGACCAACATCACCTGCCAGACCTTCAATACTGCTATCTTTCTCAAAAGCCAATCCTTGCTCGCTTGTCTTCACCTTCTTGCTTGCATAGTTCTTCACTGTTTCAGGATTGATAGTAAACAAATCACTTTGATCAATCTCTTTTTCAGGATTTGACTGTGGTGCATAAGGGCTCGTTGGTAGGGTACGTTCTGCAAAGGTCGCAGCCGCACGGTCAGATCCCCAAGTGCGTTCTGCAGTTGTTTGCATGCTCTTAAAGAAGCGTTTAAAGATATCATAAGATGTCAAACCTGTCTCATGAAGATCAATATTGTCATTCCAAACTGCGTGGCCACCACCAATTACATTTGGATTGGATGCTTCTAGAAGTGGACCATGACCTGTTCGGAAATCGTTTGGTGTCCACCTATTATATTGTGTTTCATAGTTAGCATAGTCACCATAAGCTGTTTGACGATTATCACCATTTGGTACACTATAGGTTGGAATATCTGTTATGTTGATAATCTTAGCTCCTTGAGCAATAGCTTCTTTTGGTTGCTGCCAGCCAATACTCCAGATATCAACTTCTACATCTTTCCAATCAACCGCTGTTTTACCTCGTTTCGCACTGAGCGATCCCCAAATACGAGGTGTATAGCCTTTCCCTTTAATGTACTTAATAAGATCATTGACATAACGACGATAGCTTTCTCTACTTCCGTAGTATTCATCCGTTCCGATATGAACAGTAGATACCCCATGAAGTGGTGCATCTGGACCATCAAGAAGTTTGTCATAAACTGATTTGACAAAAGCCAGCGTTTCATCGTATTTATTATCTAGATCGAGCATAGCTACGCGCTCTACGTTATGTTTACCTCTGTAATCGCTCAGACTACCTTGATACATGAGATCAGGACGAACTTTGACAAATGACAGAGCATGACCTGGTGTGTCAATTTCAGGTACTAGATTGATATGCAAGGCCTTAGCAAGTTTAATCAGATTTTGCATCTCTTCTTTAGTATAGTGCTCATCTGATGTTAATTTTTGACCATTCTTACCGACAATATCTGTCTCTACACGGAAACCTGTCTTAGCATGTTCTAGAACATACTTAAGCTCTTCTTCTTGTGTTAGATTCTTACCTGCCAAGTGTTCCTTTAGGAAGATATAGTTATCGTTGAGATGCAACTGCAAGTCGTTCATCTTGTAGTAAGCCATATTGAGCATGATGTCTACAAGGGTGTCATAAGGAATAAATTTACGACCTGTATCTAGCATAAAGCCACGGTGGCTGAAACTTGGGAAATCACGAATTTCTCCATTTTGGAGATTGCTTTCCCCCATTTGAAGAAGAGTACGAGTAGCATAGAAGGCTCCTGTGTTCGTTGCAGATTCAATGGTAATGACACCATCTTGGATCATGATGCCATAACCTTCCTTACCATAACCCTTGTTTTCAACTTTTTTAAATTCAATTCGTTTTTGAGCCTGCTTGTCACCTGTCGCAAGTTCCAATCCACGACTTGCAAGGTCTGACTGGTAGAAGGTTGCTGCTTGTTCAAAGCCTGAATCACCCGTAGCAAGAACTGTATCTGAAGTGATAGAAGATTGACCTTCTTTTCCATACCATTGTTGAACAGCTGGTGCTACTTTTGGTTTGACACCCACACCTTCGTCCTGATGTAGCCCCTTGATGACTACTTCAAATTCTTTAGTAAAGGTATGTGAATCTTTAATTTGCTCTACCATAACCTTAACGCGTTGATCAGTCAGAGGCTTATAAATGTGATTTTGAAGGTCAATCACACCTTGTTTGTTGCTACCGATAAGACTGACTTTTCCTGGTAGAGTTGGCAAGACAAGAGACTGTCCGTCTTTAGCTACAGTCAATTCTGTAACCTGACGGATATCCGTTACCTTACTTGTATCAGGAATATTCGAATAAGCTCGAATTTCTTGAATACCAACGTTTCTCCAACCCATTGTGCCCGCTTGATAGTCATTGATTTCTAACTTGAGATATTTAGCTTGAATACTATTGGCTAAGTCAACTTTCTCATCTAAAACAGGTTCTCCAGTCTTGGTATGAGCTAGTTTCCATTGTTTTTCTCCACTAGCATTTACATCATCTTGACCTGCATAGTAGAGGCTCCAAGATTTGATATTTGGATCATTTTGTCCCTTGCGGACACGGCGATCCCAATCAATCTCTACATGCCTAATAAGTGTAGTTTTTGGAAGAGTTAATTCGAAAGTTGGTTTGTTAATATTTGGATTTGTTGCCCAACGAGTATCAGAATCCCCATCTACTGCCTTGTCAGCAGTAAAAGGAGTTCCAGTTTCTGAGTCGTTTGCTTGGACAGTGACACCTTCTAAGTGGTTACGATCTTCTCTATCTTCAATTTGATTTTCAACCGGTTTGATTGTAGGTGTAGCTGGTTCTACAGGTTTAGAATCTGCTTTTGGTGTTTCAACCGGCTTCAGAGTCTCAGCTGGTTTGGGAGCTGTTGGAGTTGTTGCTGGGCTTGTTTCTTCAGTTCCTGCAGTATTTTCATGATTTTCTTCATGACCTGCATCTGCCGTTGCCTCTGATTCTGCTTTCTTTAAAACAGCTGCTAAATCGTCCGGCAACTTATCTAGTGGCTGAGCTTGTGTAATTGTTCCTTCTTTCTCAGGTGTTCCAACTGTCTCTGCAGCTTGCACTACATTTGCACCAAAGATACTAGCACCTATCAATACAGAGGCTGCACCAATTGCAAATTTTCGAATACTATAGTGACAACGTCTTTCAAAAAAATGTCTATCCATCTTTCTCCTATTCCTTTCTCCCACTTATTACAGTAAGCGGTCTCATTTTCCATTTGAAAATGGAGAGAACCTAGAGGTTCTCTCCAACTAAGTTATTTCTGTCTGAATTCTAGTTCCGGTAAACTCTAAAATCCAGTCTTCTTTAATTTTCTTTAAGTTTTGTTGCAAGGACAGCAGCAGATAAGGCAAGACTAACGCCTGCTAGGAAGATAGCTGTATCAGATTGGCTTTCTCCTGTTTCTGGCAATCTCTTCTGATCTTCTGTTGAAACTGAAGTTTTAGATTCTGCAAGTTTTCCTTGGCCCAATTGACTAACCTGATACTCAGGTTTTTCAATAGTTGGTGCTGCTTGATCGCCTGCTGTAGCCAATAGTCCTGTGTAGGCTGGCTTTTCGTTTACCAAAGCTTCTACTGCATTGACTCCACCTTTGTATTCTGGAACTTCATTGACAGCTGCTTCTACTGCATTAGCGCCACCTTTATATTCTGGTAATTCATGAACCAAGGCCTCTACTGCATTCGCTCCACCTTTGTATTCTGGAACTTCATTGACAGCTGCTTCTACCGCATTGGCTCCACCTTTGTATTCTGGAACTTCATTAACTACTGCTTCTTCACCTGCTGTTCCAAGTGGCCCTTTATACTCAGGTACATCAAGAATTGGTGCTGCTTCTTCACCTGCTGTTCCAAGCGGACCTTTATACTCAGGCACTTCAAGAATTGGTGCTGCCTCTTCACCTTTACTACTTGTAGGAGCATCTGGTTTCACAGTCTGATCTTGTAGTTGGTTGAGATATTCTGCAAAGTAGGCAACCATTCTTTCAGTCAAGAGATGGTTATCCATAGCATATTTCATGCTAGCTACTACACTTGCGACTTCCTCTTGATTCTCTTTGCTGGTTAATTTTTGAGCTTTTGATAAAGCTGTTTCATAACCTGACAAATCAAGAGTTGTTTCTGCAACCTGTGGACGACTAAATATCAACTCAGCAGCGGCTTGATATCTATCACCACCGTCTCCATAAGTCTTAGTACCTGTCAAAACGATTTTCTTAGCCTTGATTGTCTTACCAAAGTCAATGTCTTTTGGTTTATTGTTATCTGGCCAATCAGTTGCAGTGAAAGTATGTTCTTTACCAGACTCATCTGTCACAACCAGTTTCACATCACGCAAGTTACCATTTGATCCTGATCCACGTGGCACATAACGGAATCCAGTGATTTCTGTCGCCTCTTTCAAAACCATAGTTGCAGGTTTACCAACATCTCCACCATTCCAAGACGTATGCCATAGACTTGACAAGTTACCATCAAAGGCGTTGGCTAAATCTTCTCCCGCTTGAGCTGGAGCATTCAGACTTTCAAAGTCTTCTGCTACCAAGGCTATTTTCTTTTGTACCAAGGCATTCTTCAGAGCGTCAATCTTAGCAATTTCGGCACGCGCTTCTTCTACACTAATGTCATCATCTGCTTGACTGAGGTTAAAGACAGCTTCCTTCAAGGCATCCATAGATTCCTTGGTATAGTTGGTCATGGCAACCGTTGGCAAATAGTTCTTCAGAGCATTTTCTGTCAACATCTTACCAGTTAGAGTGACTTCCTCGATTTGAAGTTTATCCATGATGAAGTCATTGTAACCACGGAAGTTCGCATTTCCACCAGAATCTCCACGAGTATTGCTTGCGTTACCAGTTGAGTAGATACCCACCCAAGTATCGCCTGTTTCTGCACCTGTTACGAGGAAGGTTACCTTCTTAGCTTTCTTAGAATCTGTCCAAGTATTTGGTAGTTCATGCATTTCCAAATTACTTGCTTGATTACCGCGACGTCCTGATTGGAATTCTCCCTTACCGACTACAAAGGCGTAGGTATTGTCAGATCCTGCTTCGTATTCAAAGGTTACACGATAAGTCTTACCAGCTTCAAAACGGAAGTTTTGAGGAATTGTTTGGTAAACCAAGTTACGACGGCTCACTAGTCCATTTGTCTTCAATGACCAATTTCCTTCGATAACATCATCGACTTTCTTACCATTCCAATCACGTTGTGTATATGGATCATGTTTTTCAGATAAGTGAGTGCGATTATCCTCAACTCCTTCGATACCACCAATTACAAATGGGAAAATCCCTTGAGCAACATTTTCAAAGTCTTGTTTAAATGTTCCTTTACCTGTATCATGATTATCTCCGTACATACTTGAATTGTTTTCAAAGGTACGAATTTCATCAAAGTAAGTTGCTTCATCACCAGCTTCACGACTCAAAGTAAGAGTGACATTTGATACATCTGAACCCGTTGTAAAGAAGGCATACATGTTTTGGAAGTAACTTGTATCATCAACTGTAGCATTGTCACGACGAGTATTATGGGCATAGGCCTTGACATAGTTAAGAGCTAGTGACTTATTGGTATAGCTAGTCACTTCTTTTTCACCAGTATTTACTGTGATACTTGCCTTAGCATTACTACGATTATCAACACCGACATAAACGGCATACTTAGTATTTGGTTTCAAGCCAGTCAGTTTCTGAGTAAGGCTGACTGTGCTCTTATTGCCTTGGATACGAAGCATTTCATTTGCGCCTTGTGATTTGACAATTTCTGCCTTAGAAACATCACCAGAAATAGTCCAGTGTTTCAAAGTTCCACTGTTAAATCCTTGGTCATAGATGTGCATGCCTTCGCTCCATGACATTTCAGGATTGGTTTGTTTTGAACGGTAGAGAACGTATGGTTGATTTGCAGTAAGATCAAGGGTAATCTTACCATCTTTCACAGCTACTTCCTGTTCTTCAGTCTTACCTTGGTCAGTTAGTTTATAAAGGTAAACCTTACTATTCGCCCAGTCGCTAGGAAGCGTCCAAGTTGTTGCACCAGCTTGCGTATTGAAGTAGTACATTTTTTCCTTATCAGTAGGAAGTTTCTTACCATTCGCATCCCAGTTCCAAGGAGTCAAGTAAGCTGAACCATCTTGGATGACACGTCCGTTGAGAGTTACTGTACGTTCACGGTATTGCGGGCTATTGACATCGTTTGACTTACGAGTCACAACTACTTTATTGTTGTCAGCATCTACCAATTCCACTCGCATTTCTGGAGTCCATTTATAGGTGCTACCGTTATCAGACATGGTAACAGGTGTACCATTTTCCCACTTGCTTACAGTGAAGTGTTGGAAGTACTTGGTCATGACATCATGAGCAAACAAGTTAGTTACATAGCCATTGTAGTCACTTCGTCCTTGCCAGCCTTCAAAGTCTTTCATGCTGTAACCACCTAGAAGGGGATAGTTGGCTGCACCACCGTAACTTCTGTAATCCCCAACCCAAGAATCTTTTTGGTGGTTGCGGATAAAGCGCGTGATGGCACTGTTGATACCTTTATTAGTGTATCCACCATAGGTCAAGTCAGCTGCCCAGTGTTGGAAGGTAGAATCGTATTCACCACCATGGCCCCACTCGATTGCAAAGCGCCAGCCTTGTTTGTTAATTTCTTTAGCAAGAACGTGGGTAGCCCAGGCACCATTATCACCTGATTGGCCATTGCCCCAAACGTCCACATAGATAAAGTCGAGACCTTCACCAAGTTTTTTCTTCAATTCTTCCCAGCGATCTAAGCGACCATGCGCCAAGTCATAAGCAGCATCAATGTTGATACCTTGGTCTAGCCAGTTCCAACCATAGCTGTAGCTTCCATCTGGATTCTTACGAAGAATCTTTTCATTAAAGTATTTAGACTCAGGATAAGTTTCAGAAGCGTTGACGTGGATACCTAGATGAGCTCCATATTTCTTCGCTTTCTCAATCAAAGCCTTGAAGTCTTCGACACCACCAATACGTTTACCAATATCAGCATAGTTCAAATGGCCTGAGTCATGACCTTCACTACCATAACCTTTGAGGAGAACACCTTGTCCAAGACCATCTGTATGGAGATTGATCTTCTTGATACCATCCAAGGTCATAAGGAATGGATTTTGTGCTTGAGAACCAAAGTTCATCGCGATACGGTAAGCTGTGATATCCTTGACTTTTTCCCAGCCTTGAGGGTTGTTCATGATGCTACGATAAGCAATGGCACCATCTTGCCAGTCCACTTTCTTATCTGCATTAGCATCTTCAGTGATTACAACCTTTGCACTTGGAAGTTCTTTGGTATATTCTGGGAAGACAATGCCCTTATAAGCTTTTTCCCATTGCCACTCAGAACTATGAATTCCGACATAGTTGGCATTTCCAACGGTTTCTTTATAAGCCGTCAAACGGGTCCAGTCATTAGAGCCACCACCGTAACTGTTTTGAGAATTACTCCAAACACCTGCAGCAAGCTTATCTGTAGAAACAAATCCATACATGTAACCCTTAGCCAAATCCTTCATTGGATTGGTTACTTCAATATGATCATCACCGCTGACATGCGTATTGTTTGACATAGTTGCCCCATCAAACTTAGCACCAGCTTGCTCACTAGAAACAGATACTAAAGCATTCCCGAGGAAACTAATAGTAGAGAGTAATTTTCTTTCATCGTCAATCTTTTGACCTGGAGTGACTTGATTGTGGTTGACAATTTTAGTTACATCAAAATGTAATTGATTGTCCACAACTTGCAGACGAACTGTCATATCCGCATTGATAAGATTAGCCTCATCACGGAGTTTCATTTCATATTCTGCAGTTGTTTCATTAATTTTCTTATAAGTAACCTCAGGGGTGATTCTGTGGTTATTGATAAATACTTGGTTGAACTGTTGAACCTGTCCTGGTAAAGTATGGCCATTTAGCGTATATTCCTTGACACGTGGAAAGGCTTGGTCAATCACTGCTTTTAGGACTTTAGACTGGATAGTATCATAAGTCACTTTACTATCATCTACCACCGCACCAGTTTCTTTTTCAGCAGTAGCTTCAGTATTTTGAACTCCATCCTGATTGTCAGTCTTAATATTTACAACTGTCTTTTCAGTACCATATGTACCAGCTTTAAGTAGGATTTTCTTTTCATTTTTAAGATTTTCATTAACAGCAGCTGGCAAAGTAACCGTATCAAAAAGTTTTACATCATTATTTGTTGCATTCAGCTGACCATCTGATTTTAAGCTAATAGTCAGATGATTCACTGAGCCATTTACTGGAGCTGCAACACGACCACCCTGATACCATGTGCTATTACCTGGTGTCTTATATTCCCAGAACCAACCTTCTTTGTCATATCCAACAAAGACATTATTATTTGTATCTTTAAATTTCAAGAAAACACCAAAACGTGATTTGCCTGTTTCAGATTCTTCTTTGAAAGTGAGATCTACATTCGCATTACCATTTGCATCCACAGTCAATCCTTGTTTTTCAAACAAGGCTGGTTTGCTGGCATTGTCATTTTGATCTGTTGAAGATAACTTATTGTAACGAACACCATTTTCTTCACGAATAGCAACAGTCCCTTGTTGTTCTTTTCTTGCTACAGTTTGCCATTCAGGAGTGACTTCCTTTGGTGTCTCTGGCTTAGCTGTCGCTGGTTTTTCTTCTTTTGGCTTATCTTCTTTTGGCTTTTCTTCAACTGGTTTTTCAGTTTCCTCTAAATTCGCTGGTTTTGAACTAGAGATTCCCTTAATATGATCTTGAATCCATTTTAATTGAGCTGGAGAGAAAAGGATGCCTCCGCTACGGACTCCAACCACACCATTTTGATGAACCCCAATCAATTTACCATCCGTGTCAAAGATACCGCCACCGCTAGCACCTGGTTGTCCACCTTGATAACCAACTCCTTGAACACCTTCACCATAAGATTCAGCAAAATCCACAGCAGTGTTAATAACTGGCGCCAACTTACCAGCAGGATAGCCAAACATATTGACTTTATCCCCAACTTTCTTAACAACTGGCTTTTCAGTAACTTCAACAGGAGCATTTTCAAGAACTGTACGCAATCTCACAAGAGCCAAATCGTTCTTATAGCCCTTTAGATAACCATCTCTATCCCAGTGAATCACATCTTTTTTACTAAATTTTACATCATCTAAACCAGGGTAGGATATACTAAAAATATCGCCATCTCCTTTATCATTATCCACAACTTTACGGATATTTCCATCTTGTTGATCCTTGATAAAGTTGTGAGAAACAGTCAAAACAAGATCCTTACCAATGACAATACCACTACCTTCTCCTGATGGAGTCTTAATCTTAACAGTAGCGCCATAGTTCAATTCTCCATTTTTTGTTTTGGCAACATCTTCAGGAACTAGACTACCAGTATCTTGGGCTAATTGATCTTTATTTACCTCTTTACCATTATCAGTAGCTTTTTCAACTTTACCTTCTAATTCTTTCGGCAACTTGTCAGTAGTTTCTTTGTTTTCCTTTTCAAGAGCTAGTAACTCTTCTTCAGTTTTTGGTCCATCCGTTGTTTCAGCAGAACCTGGATTTGCTGCTGCAGCTTCTTTATCGAACTCCCGTCCATTATCGCTCGCTTTTTTATCCAAATCAGCCAGCTCACTTGGCAAGTTATCTGTTGAGCCAACTGTTGGTGTGTTAGCCAATACTGGAGCAGTAGCAAAAAAACTAGCCCCAATCATAACTGAAGCAGCACCTAGTGCAAATTTACGAATGCTGTATGTACATCGTTTTTCAAAAAATCGTTTATCCATTAACTCCTGATTCCTTTCACTAATCTTCGTAAGCGTTTACATTTCTTGTTCGAAAAATACTCCTTTCTATCTGAAAAGTGCAATGCTTAACGTTTATAAAAAAATAATTGCACTTTTAATATAACAAATATTGGCAGATAAAGCAATAGGAAAGCTAGGAAAATTGCTAATTTTTTCTTAATTTTGGCAAAACCATAGTCTGCCATTTAGAGGGAGTTATCATAAAATAAAAAGGATTTAGCATTCCTATCGAATGCCAAATCCTCTATCACTCTGTTTCTATAGATGTTTAAAATCTACTTCACATGTTTTGCGAGTTCTTCTTGAGCTTTTTTATTAGACTCTTCTTTTTCTTTCATCCATTTTTCTTGGGCTTTTTGGTATTCTTCTGTTGTTACTGGTTTATCTTGTACATCAAGGTATTTATACAAGTGAGCTTCACTTGTTCCTTTGTTTCCAGAATAAGCAAATGGAAGTGTGAATGGTACCATCTTAGACAACATTGGACGACCAGTTTTAGAAGTTGTTGGGATTAGCAAGGCACTGTCGGTCAACCAAGCTTGGGCAGCAGCATATTTTTCATAACGTTTTGAAATGTCATTCACTTCTTCACCAGCTTCCACAACCATTTTTTCGTAGTCTTCCAAACCAACTTGCTTAGCCGCAGCGTTGTTTGTTCCAGAGTCAAATCCTAGGTAAGTCTTTGTACTTTCCCCTACAGATGGTTTGAGAATATCAAGGTAGGTAGATGGGTCAATGTAGTCTGGTCCCCATCCAACGTTATCTGAGACATCCCAATCTTGTCCAGCAGCCGTTTCAGCAAAGTAGGTAACATTGAGAACTTCATCTTTTTGAAGTTGTTGGATATCAATGACGACATTGTCAGTTCCTAATGTTTCTTCAAGTGATTGTTTAAAAGATTGGACACGTTGAACTTTTGTTGTATTGGTTTGGTCAACTGGCATATCCAAGTGGATTGGGAATTGAACGCCTTCTACTTGGAGAGCTGTCTTAGCTTTAGCAAACTCTGCTATCGCTTTTTCAGGATTGTAGAGTCCATCCTGAGCATCATCCAAGTTCACGTTGCTCCATTCGTCACCATAAGTCACCAATTTGTCTTTGACCATTTCGCCAAAGTTCTTTCCATCTGCCTGTACAAATGTAGGAGGAACAAACAAGTTACGAAGCAGTTTAGTTGCCCCATTCGCACCATTCACTTGAGAAGCATAGGCTTTTCTATCAAAACCAAAGGCAAGAGCTTGACGGAAATCTTTGTTTAGAAGAGCTTTCTTGGTTGAAGTCTTTTGTTCATCTGTAGTCTTAGAAGTGTACTTATAAGACTGGCGATCAATATTAGTACCTACTAAATAAGTAGTAGAATCTTGTGGTGTATAAACGATGTTGTCTTTAAACTCTTTTTCAAGTTCAGGATAACTTGCGCTTGTCGGGAAGAGACGAGCCATTGTAAAGCTTCCATCTTTGAAGTTTTCTGCAAGTTTTCCTGTATCTTGACCATCCCAGAATGAAAGTTTTACCTTATCAATGTGAACATTGTCCTTATCCCAGTAGTTTGGATTCTTTTCAAATTCTACTGAAGATTTAGCGACCAATGATTTCAACAAGAAAGGTCCGTTATAAAGGATACTGCTTGGATCTGTTGCTTTCCCAAAATCATCTCCCTTAGAGTTTAAAAACTCTTCATTAACTGGTGCTAAGACACCCATTGTTGTTTTAGAATTCCAAAAACTTTCAGGTTTGTTCAAAGTGTATTGAACTGTTTGATCGTCAATCGCTTTAATCCCAACTTGAGAGAAATCTTTAGTTTCCCCTTTAGCGTATGCATCCAAACCTTTAATTGAATCCTGTACCAAGTAAAGGGCTTCTGATTTCTTATCTGTCGCATACTTAAGTCCTGTTACAAAGTCTTGAGCCTTGACAGGAGCATATTCTTCACCTTCAGATGTGTACCACTTGGCATCTTTACGGATTGTATAAGTGTAAGTCAAGCCGTCCTTAGATACAGACCAATCCTCAGCCATAGATGGCACAAAGTTACCATAGCGGTCATTTTCAAGCAATCCATCAATCACATTACTAGTAATGTCAGTAGTTGCTGCCTTACCAGTTGTCAAGTAGTTCAGGTTATCTGGATCTGTTTCGTAAACATAAGAAAAAGTTTTCTCACCTTTTGCACTAGACCCTGAGCCAGAACAAGCAGCTAAGACACCAGCTGCTAATAAAGTGACTCCCGCAAGAGCCAATACTTTCCTTGTTTTCATAGTATTCTCCTTTGTTTTTCTATCCATTATAGACCCTTTGCAATCTATTGTCAATATATTTTTCTGAATTTTCATTTTTAGTTGTTATTTTCTGACAACTATCGAATCTTATTTCATTTTTTAATCTCTTTTTAACTATAAGAAAAGAGGGAATCCAGTAACTCCCTCATCCATCTATTTAAATCATTTTTAGATTCATTAATTGAAAGCTTGCAATGCGGAAAGAAGATAAGAACCCTCACGAATTTTTTGACCTACGGCCTTAGCATTTTTGACCAAACCCTGATACTCTTCTTGAGACAAATGTTCCAATACTTCTTCCAAGTCAAGTAAACTCTCAATACTAATTCCACACTCTTTTTCTAAGACGAAATTAGCCAAAGCAGATTGCCCCCAGACAATAATAGGGAAACCAGAAGCCAAATAAAGGGAAGCCTTGTGGGAATTATTGTATCTCAAATACTCACCAAACACTCCGCTACAAGTTTTAGAACTATCACCGTCCCAAACCAAACCAAAGCTTCCTTCTAATGCTGATGGTAGTTCATCTGGAAGAAAGGAACCAAAATAGGTTTCATTGGATAGCTTTCTAGCCTCATCAAAACCAACACCATAAAGGTTATATGCCGGTCTTGCAGGCAACTCATATAAGTAACCTGCTTTTTCTTTGGCTAAATTTCCAGCTACAATAATAGCCCCTTCCTTAGACAAATCATCTTTGTCCTGATAATTCGGGATCAGATAGTCAAAAATGCCTAAACTAACTATTTTTTTCTCAGAAATCCCCTTATCAACAAGCACTGATTTCATAACTGGATTATGAGCAATAAGACCATCAGCTTGTTTCAAAAGACTTGACTCTTGAAGATGAACACGAATCTTATGCTTCAAGGGTACTGTATCCAAATTAGCATAGCGCAAAACTTCTAAATCATGGATAATAAAGTGAACCTTCACTCCTTTACGTTGCATTCTTTTGACTAAATGAGTCGTAAAGAAACTATGATGAAGCATAGGAAATTGAATCAGTAGCTGATCCCCTTCCCTTAACTTAGAGATTGCTTTTGATAGGGCTTTGGCCTTGTGTCGTTGGGCCCTGATAGTCCCCATTTGATACCTATCATTTACCAGCAATAACAAAGGACTATAGCCCTCACGAACTACTATTTCTTCAACAACGTTTCGAGCCTTATTTCCCGCATTTCGTGCACCAGAATCCTTCAAAAATTCTTCTTTTAAATAATATTTCATCGATCAATTTTATTCTTCATTATCTTATTTAAACTCTTCCTCTACAACATTCAAAGCACGTTCAATGACCACATGCATGTCGTAGTATTTATAATCGGCTAAACGTCCACAGAAAATTACCTTATCATTCTGTGCTGCTTCTTCTTGATATTTAGCAAACATGGCATTGTTTCTCTCATCATTGATTGGGTAATAAGGCTCATCTCCACGTTTCCAATCAGCTGGGTATTCACGAGTAATAACCGTTTTGTCCTGAGTACCATACTCAAAGTGTTTATGCTCAATAATGCGAGTATAAGGAATTTCTCGTTCTGTATAGTTAACCACAGCATTTCCTTGATAATTTTCTTCATCTAGAACTTCATGCTCAAAACGAAGACTGCGATATTCCAATTCACCATGTTTATAGTCAAAGTATTGGTCAATCATCCCTGTAAAGACAACTTTTTCAGCAGAAGCTTCTAATTCTTGACGATTAGCAAAAAAGTCAACGCCAAGTTCTACTTCTACATCCTTCAGCATATTTTCGATGATAACGTTATAACCCCCAATTGGAATCCCTTGGTAACGGTCATTGAAATAGTTATTATCAAAAGTCAAACGAACTGGTAGACGCTTGATGATAAACGGTGGAAGGTCAGTCGCAGAACGACCCCATTGCTTTTCAGTATATCCCTTAATCAACTTTTCATAGATATCTGGACCAATCAACTTGATAGCCTGCTCTTCCAAGTTCTTAGGTTCAACGTCCTTCATATGAGCCGTTTGCTCAGCAATCTTATCTTTAACTTCTTGAGGAGTTTTTGTCCCCCACATAGCATAGAAAGTATTCATATTGAAAGGTAGATTATAAAGGCTACCCTTGTAATTAGCTACAGGCGAATTGATATAGTTGTTAAATTCAGCAAATTGATTAACATAATCCCAGACTTTCTTGTTAGAAGTATGGAAGATATGAGCACCATATTTATGAACATTAACACCTTCTACATTCTCACAGTAGATATTTCCACCAATGTGGTCACGTTTATCAATAACTTTTACTTTTTTTCCACGCTTGGTTGCTTCATAAGCAAAAATTGCTCCAGACAAACCAGCACCAACAATTAGATAATCGTACATCTTGTTCTCCTTTTTATAATTTGACGATTCGATTGAAGTAAGGAATCTTCATTAACATTCCAACAATAATAAAACTAACACTTAAAGTAAATAGAGCAAAAAGTAAATATGCTCCGACAAAATTAAAACCAAATAGTTTTTCCCACACTTTCATAATATAAGTATGAATTATAAAAACTCCCATGGTTTGATTAGCAAGAAAAACAATCCATTTGTTTCTGTCTTGATTCAATGAAAGTGAGAATATAGTTAGAAACAATCCTAAACTTACAACTTTTACAAATAGAATATCATAAAAATATTCAGCAAAAAAATTATGGTAAGTAGTCTTTGCTAATAAAAATAGTATTAAGGGTGAGACTAATAATAAAAATATCGTAACTATTTTCATCCAATTCTTAAACCTTGATTTGAGACTACACACATTAAATTGCGCTACAAAACCACCTAAAATATAATAGAAAAACCAGGTCCATAACCTAAAGGTTTGTATAACATATGACTGTAACGGCATTTGAAATATAATATTTGCTGACTCAAAAATTAAACCAATAGCGACAAAAAAAGATAAAATGTATAAATATCTTCTTTTTGAATTCAGAATTTTTTTCAAAACAGGGAGGCATAAATAAATAAGTATTAGTGCACCAAAAAACCAGAACTGAGAGAAATAACCTTTTTGCAATAACGAACCTATAACTTTTTTTACAGGATTAACTGCAAAATCTCGTTTAAACAACCAAACGATAAAAGTCCATGATAACACTGTTATTAGAATCCATTTTACTTTCTTCAGTATGTAGGAATAGGTTATATTCCTTTTTCCTAACAATAAATAACCATTAACCATAAAAAATATAGGGATTGAATAGGTTCCTAGATAATATAAATATGTCAAAATATTCCATGAACCTGCCTCTTTAAACCCACCCATAGCTGTGTGGAGTAAAACCACTCCAACACACGCAAACAATTTTAGTAAGTCTAAATTAATATTCCTAGTTTTCTGCATTCTATTTTTTCCCAATAATTTGTTTTAATTCTTTCACATCTACCACTTTCAGAGATAGGATAGCAATTAGATAAAAAATCCCACCAAGCACTGCAAATACAAAAACATTTATAGTTGGCGAAAAATGTATAACTGTTTTTGAACCTAGCAGAATGCCATACATGATAGCCGATGCTAGAACAATTTTTGTCATAGATCCGATAATCGGAATTTCTTTTAGGTATTTGCGAGTAAAGTATAATTGTATCGCCCATACTAGCGCTTCTGTCAATACAGAAACAATGGCTGCTCCGATATATCCAAGTTTTGGAAGGAATAGTAAATTCAAACCTACACTGATAATGGCAGGAGCTGTTGTTGAAATCATGAATTCTTTATTTTGATTGTGAGGTATCAGCATCTGAATTCCCATGATATTGGTCCAACCGATAAAGAACATACGGAAGATCATAATGGCGATTGCATAACGTGCATCCTGAAAATCTTGACCAAGGAAAAACTGAACAAAATCGTCATTGACAATCAAGATTCCTGCCATCATTGGGAAAATCACTAAATTATAAACGAGGAAGGACATTTCATGCATCTTATTGACTGCCTTATGATCACCTGTCGCTAACAAATGAGCGACACGAGGTAACATAACGCTTCCCAAGGAAGTTACCAAGGTCAGAAGGATATTTACCAACTTTAGAGCCTGATCATAAATCCCTACATCTTTTGTAGAAGCCAAGGCTCCAAGCATGGTACGATCTAACGTAACATACAAGGAAATCGCCACTTGCGGAAGGAACAATAATATGACGGGCTTCACATGATGCCTAGCATATTCTATGTCAAAATGCGGTCTACCGATAAACTCTCGAGCAGGCAACCACATACTTAGTTGCCCCAAAAGTTCAAATACAGTTAGCAAAAAAACATAGAGATATAGGTCATTTGCAGATTTGACAAAGAGGAAGATTGAAATGACTCCAACAAGCTTGACCGTAATATTTCGAACAGTAATCTTTCGAAAATCCTCCAACCCTTGAAAGAGCCAGGAAATGTCTAAACCTTTTGAAACTAAGCTCAAGCCTAGAATGTAGGCTACCGGATTTTGCATAAAGGGAAGAGTCAAACAAAGAAGAACATACAAGGACAGAGAAAGAACTGTTGCACCTAATTGCAGAGAGTAGATCCCCCAAAAGTTTTTTTCAATTTCCTTGCGATGTCCTGAAATGACCTTGGTCCCATAGTTAGCAACTCCTAGCGTCGCTAAGAGGATGAAGTAGGTGACAATGGAATTAAAGTATCCGTACGTCCCTAAATCATCCGAAGAAAAGACCCGTGTTACGTAGGGAGTCGTAATAATCGGGAGTAAAATCACCAACAGTTGGTAAGATAGATTGTAGGCGTAGTTTTTTAGTACTTTCATCTCAACCTGCCCTATTATAATCAATCAGTGACATTGAAAATCGTGAACGAACAGACTTATAATGGGCAATTCTTCTAAACGCTTCTTTCATATTTCCTCTTTCCTACAATTTTTTGACACTTGTTGCAAATTAAATTGGATCTATGTATCATACTATCGTAGCAACAAATACAATTTAGGGCTAAACATAAAAATAAGGTATTTTAGTTTTAGTTTCCATGATAACTTACTATTTTTTAGTAACTCACTCATTTCGACTCTCAACAACTCTTTATCTTTTGAAAAATCTTTTAAGCCTGAGTCAGCTTTTGCACCAATCACTACAAAACCACCTAATAATTTTTTAGCTTGCAAAGCTTGCTTTAATTCTGGACTTTGAATGTACTCTCTTTTAATAACTTCCTCATTTTTTGCAACAGCTTCAAAGAAATCATATCTTTTTTCAGTAAATGTCGAACGAACTATACTCCCTTCCCTCCGATAGTAATTGTAGGTTTCAAGTGGACTAATCACGATTCTTTCAGCTAAGGCAAGGTGTTCTCCTACAACATAAAAATCCTCATAGATTTTTCCAACTGGGAATGGGACGCGTTCCAATATGCTTTTTTTATAAAGCTTAGCACAGGCAGAGACGGTTGCAACTTTGTCTTCCAACATCAGTTCTAAGGCCTTCTCCTTTGTAATCACACTCAAACTTTCATAGTCTGACTGTTTAAGATGATGGGAACTATAATCATTATATTTTGAAGTAGCTTTCACTTTTGTTGAAATCAAATCTGCTTGATGCGTTTCCTGTATTTTTACCATTAATTCGAGCGTATAGTCTTCAAGGTAATCATCTGGATCTAAAAAGAAAATCCAATCTGAGTTGGCTTTTGTCACTCCAAAGTTACGCGCATCAGATAAGCCTCCATTTTCCTTGTGAAAAAGATGGATGTTTTCATATTTTCGAGCGTAATCTTCACACAATCGAGGAGAATCATCTGTGGAACCGTCATTGACGAGGATTATCTCAAAATTTTGATAGGTTTGTTTCAGCAAGCTATCTATCGCATAATGCAGATAGTCTGCAACATTATAAACCGGAATAACGATGCTGATAAACATCCTAAATGCCTCTCTCTTTTTCTTTCTTTTCAGAGTATTTCTTCAAAATCGGATTAAAAATTATTCCCAAAGCAAAGCTAGTCCTATAATTTAAGTAAGACAATCTGTCAAATTTTTTCGTAGGAACGTATTTATATGAGCTTTGATCAATCTTTCCATACAATTCCTTCAATAGTTCCTCCGAGCCATCGACCATCCAAGATAAATCAACCTGCAAACTAATTAAGTAGGCCAATGTCTCAGAAACAACTCGGTTTAAAATAGGTTCACTTTCAATTTTTGAAAAATAATCTAGAACAGAATTTGTAACAGTCAAATGATGACGGACATTACGCTTCATACTCTCGATATTCATACTTTGCTCTGGTCTACCTATGTAGTATTGATAAATGTCATAGTTCCAATAACTGAAACTATGAACATACTCCAAAGGAAAGAGTGTGTATTGAATATCAACATAAAATGTTTTTTCACTTAAACGAATCTTGTTTTCCGACAAGATTGATGTCTTATAAGTAACCGAGTGCATCGGGATGCGAACATCCGGAATTCCCATGTGTTTTTTGCCAATTTCATACTTGTCTACGAAATCATTTCGTACCGCAGTATTGTTATAGACATGCTGCTCTGTAAAATCTGTAATCACCATATCCACATTAACAGTTTCAAGAGCATCTAAAAACTTTTCAAATTCTGATGGAATAACCCAGTCATCCCCATCAATCACTTTAAAAAATTTTCCCTTTGCTTCTTGAATACCGCGATTGATTGTCGAACCATGACCGCCGTTTTCTTTTGTAATGACACGGCCATCCAGCAACGAATCTTTGGCTAATATTTTTTCTGCTACTAAAGCCGTATCGTCTGTACTTCCATCATTGACAACCAGTACTTCAAATTTATTTTTATAATCCGGGTGTACTTGTTGAAAAGACTCCAGCCCTTTTGAAATGTAGTCCTGAATATTATAACTGGGCATTACAATTGTTAACAAACAATCCTTCATCCTATCTCCTAAATCGTCTCAATTAGTTCAAGCCACTGCTTGAGAATTTTATCTTTATTAAATTTATCCATATTGTCTTTTGCATGTTCTGAGAAAGACTGTCTCAAAACTTCATCTTCCATCAGTTCAAGCAATTTTTCACTCAACTTGTCTGTATCATAACACTCAACCAGATAGCCATTAACTCCCTCTTCAACAATCTCATTCGGTCCTGTCGGACAACTGAAGCTAACTATAGGAAGATTGTATTGTTGAGCTTCTAACAATACCAAGGGTAAACCTTCGTAACGAGAAGTCATGACATAAATTCCTTTATCTCCATAAATCAAATCCTGATTTTTTTCAAGTCCTTTTATGACTAACTTATCCTGTAAATTATTTTCGTTGATTAAATCTCTGATTTTATCTACTTCATCTTGTTCACCTGAACCGTAGATTTCCCAAGTCCAGTTAGATTTCTCATTTAAAACCTTCTTGGCAACTTGAACAAGATAATCATAGCCCTTTTGATAATCGAAGCGACCTACTGTTACAATTTTCACCGACTCATCGTTATAAGCTACATTGGAAAGACAATCTTCTTTCCAATTATAGATGTAATCAATTTTTTCCTCAAAAATACCATATTTTTTTATATAATTTCTACGATCTTCTTGTGTGAGAGTAATAATCTTGTCTGCAAATTTAGCACCAACATATCTCTGGACTTTTTTAACTTTAGTATCAATGTCAACTATTGAGTTTGTGTGGTCACAAGAAATAAATTTTGTTTTTAAACCAAGAGTACTTGCTACACCTACTGAATTCATACTCATTCCGATACCAAACACAATATCGATACCTTGCTTTGTCAAATAACTCCTTAGTAACTTAACAGCGGAAAGAAAATTCTTACTCATAGAAATTTTTTTAGGTGATAAATTTCTATATTTAACTGAGTCTTTTACTGGAAAAAAATTTGTTTCTGTAGAAATCATGGATAGTAAATGTACTTCATACATTTCTGATAATTCATTCGCAAGGCTCGTAGCTACTTTCAAGCCTCCATCTGTTCTATCAATACTCCATTTCACTAAAGCGATTTTTTTCATGTTTCAACTACTCCCATTCTTCGTTATCACCAAGAGATATTATCTTATAGTGATGTTGGTTTCGCTTATCTTCTGGAGGTAACTGCATATAATTCTCTCCATAAATTGCTTCCAAATATTCTTTATACTTACGAGGACAACTCAGATCAATCCCTTCAAACTCTAATGATACTGGCTCTCCAAAATAGTCTGAAGGTACGATTTCTCTAAGTTTATATGCTCCTGTATAGTTCCCTGCAAAAGCTTCCTTAAACGAATATTTTTTTAGCGTTTGTAAATATTTTTTCTGTGCCCAGTTAAAAGAAATAATCTTTTCAATATTAACAACGTTCGCAAAAGCAATAATCATTTTTTCAGTTAGTGGACGATTCTCTTTTTTTTGATTTACTAAACTATTAAACTGAGAGAGCTGGACCATCATTCTTGTGTACAAGTATCTAAAAGAATGGATTTTTTTCTCTAAATTATTTGACGGCATCCCATCCAGTGGAAAAACATCTATCCATAAACTTTCTACCAATTCTTCTTTACTATAATTCATGATAATCTTTGTTGAATCATCTCTAATCACAGAGAAAGCTTTTTTATAACCAGCAGTATCTTCGCTCAAAAATTTATAATTACTTGGTAACAGGTCTGGAGCTAGTTTTTTAAATTTTTCATAATCTTCTCTAGGCATACCGATATCGATATCGTCATCCCAAGGTATAAAACCTTTATGACGTACCGCTCCTAACAAGGTACCTCCTAGAGCATAGTAGCTAAGGTTATTTTCTTCACATATACTAATGAACTCTTTTAAGATAGATAAAATCTTATCTTGGATGATTTTTATATCCGACACACTTCCCCCCCTATATAAAAATAGCAAAACTCGATATACAACAGTCTTCTCCGGCTATACTCTTGTAAGTTCTTGCTAAATATTTCTTAGCATACTACTATATAATTTCTTCAAAAGAATTCCCCCCTAACTCTTCATCACTTTCATCAGAAAATTGGTAATCTGAGTAAATTAAACTACCTATCAAAATCCAAAAGATATTGTAATGGAGGTACAAATTTAGATCGTCTATCATAGACTGAAAACTCATCACAATTAAAATAAAAGCAATAATCCACTGATTTTTCTTGATAGCTTTAGAAAGTGTTAACGTTAATAGCGTTACCATTAAAACTAGAACGAGTAAACCAAATTTTTGTAGAACTTGAATATACAAATTATCAACATACAGATATGTCTGATAATTTCTAACTCCTTCAACGGTCAGACCATTGCCATTCCATTCAACTGGTTTCCCAAATAAACCAAAACCAAATAATTCCAGAGATTTATTAGCCAAGTATAATCTACCACCTAACGCCTGATTTAACTTGAAAAAGAAACCATTTACAAAATAATTGTTTGATCCGAGATAATTTATTGTAATCCAAAAGCTAATTATTGCATTAAAAATAAAGGTGAATTTGAAAATTTTAAACACATTCCCTAACTTAGACAATATATTAGGGAACCACTTTATTAGTATATTGAAGGCTAACAATATACAAGAATTGTAAAATGTTAAGCGAGAATCAGTTTGTCCATATACCCAATAAACAGACAAGGATAGTAATAACCACTGCCAATATCTTATGTTGTTTTTATTTATATAGAGTGTAGTAGCAACTACATTCATAAGTAAGATCGATGGAAGTAGGGCATATCTGAACCCTAGATAACTACGGACTCGAGTCCCAGAAATTTCTAAATAATTTGTAATAACTCCCATATTTGCGCTAAATATAACAAACAGTAACATCAGAACACTTACTACTAAGGAAGTTTTTGCTACACTTTTAAAAGGTATATCACGTAAAGCGTATATAAAAAATAGACTTATCGCAATATTTGAACTTAAAGTACTTATTTTCCCTATAATCAAATAAACTAAAACTGTAATAATTAAACCTATAATAGTTCTATAATCATAATCCTTTTTATATAACTCTTTTATAACTAACAAAGCGAGTGAAATGGCTATCAGCACCTTATAAGCAATTCTTGGTAGATGTTGAACATAAAAAGTAGCATCTAAAATTGAAACAAATAAAAATATCCCTAGAGCAGTAAGAGCTAAAATTTCTGGCAAAGACCTTTTTTGTACTACTATTTTCATCACTATTTTTATTCCTAACTAAAAACTCTGTCCATATTTTTTCCCAAAGAATTTTGCTTGTAGGAAAGATTTTCCTTTTTGAATCAAGTCAATTTTCTCCATATAGATAAACGGTATCTCTTTTACCCGCAAACCTTGTTTTGCCAACCAAACGTTGAACAAACGTTCACTGATACGACCAAATAATCTAGCATCAAAAGCAGAATAGTCTGTAATGTCTAATCTTCTATAGAGTTCATCGACAATCGGGAATAACCATTCACAATAGGCTGCTACATTTTCTTTAGACATGATAAACATATTGAACATATAGCCACTGCGTTGTTTCATGACCTGATCAAAAGCGACGATATAATCCGGTCTCAATTCACTCACAATCTGGCGTGTCACGTCTAAATGGTTGGCATCGTGAGTATGTGCATAGTGTGAGTATAGCGTTTCAATATAATATTTCCTTTTTTTAGGAACAACAACATCATATTTTGACAGCAAGTTTTTAACTTCTGACTTTGAAAGAATAATATCATCCATACTAATTGCTTCTCTATATGAGTGTCGTTTTGATGTGAAATATCTGCGGTAATGTACCAATCCAAGATAATCACATTCTAAATTTTTCCAAGCCCAATATAATCCTGTTAATTCACAATAATAAGGATTAAGGTGAGAAATATGAACTCCTTGATTATCTGGTTGATAACCTAAATCTTCCTTACCCTCACTACCAACTTGGATAGGGATATACAAGTCCTTATCCTCTGGCATTTGAAATTGTTTATGTGTCGCAACTATGATTCTATACGTTTTAGACATTTCTATATCCTAATTCAATTCCCTTCATCCATATCTAGCTCAACTACCTTTTAATCAAAATTGTAATCATTCTCTGTTGAAAAAATATCCAGTCAAAATAGATTTTCACTAAAACTATCTTGACCCAAAAAGATAAAATTGAATACCAAAGATATCCTTTTTGTATTCAATTTTATCTTTATATGTTCCACTTCATACTGACTCAGCTTAAATTCTCAATGAGCTCCGTCACCGGATAACACTCTTCTAATAGTCAAAAAGAAAATTTTGATGTCTAACCACAAAGACTGATTTCTAGGATAATATAATTCCATTTCACAACGTTCAGGATAATATACTCGACTCCTACCTGAAATTTGCCATATCCCCGTAATTCCAGGACGAACAGACAATAAAACTTCCTGCTCTTCCTCAGAATATTCATCTAGTTCATTTTCAAGAATTGGCCTTGGTCCAATAAGACTCATATCACCTAGTAACAAATTTATAAACTGAGGAACTTCATCAATACTTGTTCTTCTTATAAAATCTCCAATATTTGTAAGCCGTGGATCCTCGTTTGGTGGCAATTTATAGCTATTGTTTTTATATTTTTCATAAAGTTCCTTATTCGAGATCAGAATTTCTTCTGCATTTTCGACCATCGATCTAAACTTAATGATTTTAAATTTTTTCCCTCTGAGACCTACTCTATATTGTGTAAAAAATATACTTCCTTTATAACCTTTAATCTTGTAGATTGAAAAGATAGTTAGAGAACAGGGTAAAACGATAAATATTGTTCCACACAAACCGATAAATACATCCATAAATCTTTTAAAACAAAAATAGATTATATTATTTTGTTTCACCTAAACTCCCCTCCTTGTAATAACATCCTCAGAAAATTTTATAACTACAAGAGCCCCTATTTTCTCCCATAATTTCCGTAAGAACCATACTCACCGTAAGAACCATATTTCTCAGCTGAAGTATTGAATTTATTTAATACAACTCCCAAGAATGGTTTATTCGTTTGTTCCAATTGATCTTTAGCCTTCTGAACATCTTTTCTGTTCGCCTCTCCTGCCGCAGTAACTAAAACAGATGCATCACATTTTTGTGTGATAATAGCTGCGTCGATAACGATACCAATAGGTGCTGTATCAACAATAATATAATCAAAATATTTGCGAAGTGTATCAATCATAGTACTGAAGTTTTCACTTTGCAATAAAGCAGTTGGGTTGGGTGAGATAGACCCAGCTTGAACTACAAATAGATTTTCAACATTGGTATCACATAGACCATGAGATAGGTCTGTTGTTCCAGATAAAAACTCTGTCAATCCGGTAATTTTTTCACGTGACTTGAAGACACCTGACATGACAGAATTCCGAATATCAGCATCTACTAACAAGGTCTTATAACCTGCACGCGCGAAGGCCCAAGCAATGTTTGTAGAAGTCGTTGACTTTCCTTCACCCGGTTTAACTGAAGTGATAGAAATCACTTGTAAATTATTTCCACTCAATTGTATATTCGTACGCAAGGCATTATAGTATTCTTCCGCTTTTTTGGCCAGATCTAATTTTTTCTGTGCTATTTCTAATGTCGGCATATCTCTCTCCTATTTCAATTTATCCAAATTTGGAACAACTCCCAACAATGCGATTTGCATAACATCTTCAATATCCTCTGGACGTTTCACTCGTGTGTCAACCAGTTCAACGATCAGAACAACGATAACCGTAAAGACTGTTCCTCCAAGTAGACCTATAATTGTATTTCTACGAATATTTGGAGAAGATGGTGCTATAGCGGGACGAGCTTCTTCAAGTGTTGTGACATCAGAAACGCGTGTGATACTGATAATCTTTTCAGCAGCTACTTCTCTCAAGGAGTTAGCAATACGACTAGCTTCCTCAGGGACTCTATCATTAACTGAAATAGATACGATACGGGTATCGACTGGTACGGTTACCTTGACTTTACTAGCCAAATCTTTTGGTGATAGATCTAATTTCAAATTAGATGTCACCTTTTCCAAAACATCTTGAGATAAAATAATTTCACGATAGTCTTTAACCAAGTATGATCCAGCTTGCAAGTCTTGGTTTGTCAAACCAGGTTTATCCCCCTGATTACGGTTGACTACATAAATCCGTGTAGTACTAGTGAACTCCGGTTTAACGATAAAAGCACTATAGGCAAAAGCTAAAGCTCCAGCTACAATTGCTACTAATGCAATTAGAATTTTTCTTTTCCAAAGAATTTTAAATAGGTGAAATACATCGATTTCCATAGTATTTTGTTCTTTCATATTTTCTCCTAAATTATTTGATCCATTATAATTTTCCTAGGGTTCTCTACAAATAGCTCTTCCGCCTTGCCCCTACCATACTTTTTAGAAATAATCTGATAAGCCTCCTCCATATAAGGGGGTCTACTATCTAGGTTATGCATATCACTTGCAATGACATGAACCAGGTCTCTCTCCAAAAAATATTGGGCTCTCTTTTTCATGAATTTATAGGTTTCACCAAAGAGCTTAGGTTTTAGAACATGAGAACTATTTACTTGCGTATAGCATCCCATATCAATCAGTTCCTGAACACGTTTTTCATTGTTTTCCAGAGCATCATAACGTTCAATATGAGCAATCACCGGGGTAATCCCCAACATCAAAATATTGCTTAATCCTTTATGAATATCGCGATAGGGTGTATTCATACTAAATTCAATCAAAGCATAACGACTGTTATTGAGAGTAGGAATGCGCTTGTTTTCTAATTTTTCTAGAACATCTGGAGTATAGTATATCTCTGCTCCGTAAGCAATGACCAAATCATCTGCCACTTCTTTAGCAATCTCACGAACCTTTAAAAAATTCGTCGCTATTTTTTCTTCTGGAGTCTCAAACATCCCTTTTCGACGATGGGAAGTCGAAACAATCATCCGAACCCCTTGATTATACGCTTCTCTTAAAAGGGCTTTGCTATCTTCTATAGACTTTGGCCCGTCATCTACATCAAAGACAATGTGAGAATGGATATCAATCATATCATCTTCCCTCCATCACATCTTGTATCGCACTTTTAGCAGCTGCTAAACTACTGTCATCGATTTCCATCATATAGAGGTTACTATCTGGCATAGCATAAGAAGGAAGTCCCATTCGACCTGTACCTTTGAGGTCTTGAGAGTTGACTTTATAACTGCCACCACTCTCCAATTGAGTATTAACCAAATCCATCATCGTTTCGATAGGCATATTTGTTTGAAGGGAATCTTGCAAACCTTGAAGAATATCACTATAATTTTTCAATGCTTCGGTAGAAGTTAATTTCTGTATGATTGCGACGATCACCTTTTGTTGATTACGACCACGGTCACGATCCCCATCAGCTAAAGAATAGCGCTCACGCACAAAACCAAGAGCTTGCTCCGAGTCAAGATGAACGTTCCCTACAGGATAGAACTTCCCATTTGTATGAGCGGTAAACTCTTGATCATTATAGACATCAACTCCACCAAGGAGGTCAATCAATTTCAAGAACGAAGTGAAGTTTAGACGAACATAGTAATTAATATCAACTCCATAAAGATTTTCCAAAGTATGAATAGAGGAGTCAACTCCATAAATACCTGCATGAGTCAACTTATCTTTTTGATTATTCCCGCCGTCAGCAATCGGAACATAAGAATCTCGAGGGGTTGTTGTCAATAGAATTTTTTTTGAATCTTGATTAACAGTCATCAAAATGTTGACATCTGAACGAGAAACTGAACTAATTGGTCCGTAAGTGTCAATACCACTCACATAGACATTGAAGGATTTGTTCTTAGAAACTTTAGGAGCAGCTACTTCTTTGGTGATATTTTTAGTGTAGATTTTCCTAATTTTTGATGCGTAATCAGGGTATTCAGATTCTATAATATTTTCAAAGACGCTATTTAAGACAATCGCTTTTGCTTCACCTGATACCAAGCTCTTATAAGCTGCAAGGTATGAGGTGCTTTGTTCAACCGTCAATTCTTTGCTCTGACTAGTTTTGATATCAGCTATCAATTTTTGAATATTATCATTATCAGTATCCGTAGGTCCTGTAACACTATCTAATTGCGTGACATTATGAACGTCACTATCTTTCAGAACAACAACACTCATTGAGTATTCTGAGTAATTTGACGTAGAATTGATATGACTAGTAAAGCCGACAAATTGTTGCAGTGCAAAAAAAGAAACTGAACTCATTAAAATAGCTAGTGTTAAAAAGAAAATTGTAAACTTTTCTGCTTTTCTATAAATGATCAAAAGCAGACTCGCTAAAGCGACCAAAATCACTACAGCTGCCGTCATAACATTCAGGTATCTAAACGCCAATATATTATGTCTAAAAATCAAGAACAGCAAAAAACCACCCAATAATACATAAATGGTTAATAAAGCTATATTAATGCTCCGCTTAACTTTACCCGAACGGGCTCTTTTTGAACGTTTATTCATAGTTTTCCCCTATATGTTGATTATCAGAATTATTATATCACAATCATGAAATAATTTCCATTTATTCCTTTTTTTATCAGCGTTTTCAATATATCTTCTAAATGTACTCCGAAGGAATAATTGTTTTTTTATAACCTGTAAAGTATCTATCGTTTCCTATTTTGACATTCTCGTTTCATAGACAGAGGAATACGAATCAAAAATATAACAAACAAGGTCCCTTACGGAACCTCGCTCATCATTATTTAACATGATTTTCTGCTTCTTTTTGGGCTTTTTCGATTGCTTTTTTGCTTTCTTGCTCCCATTTGATTTTAGCTTCTTCATACTGTTTGGTTGTTACAGTATCTTTTTGCAGCTTCATGTACTTGTAGTTATTGCCGTCACCCTTGATGCCGACTAGTGAATAACCTCTTGTAAATGGCGTTACTTTGGTTACAGATGCTGTTCCACCGCTCGACATAGCTGACATAATCAGAGAATTGTCAATCATCCAAGCCTGTGCTTCAGCATATTTTTCATAGCGTTTGGCTACATCTTTATTTTCACTATCTGCATCTTTGAGCATCTTGGTGTAGGTATCAAGCCCCAAGCTAGCAATCTTAGCTTTATCTTCTTGAGCATCTAAACCAAAAATCTTGAGGTAGAACCCATCCTCAGCATTGAAAGGATTGAGATAAGTTGACGGATCTTGGTAGTCACCTACCCAACCATCAAAGTTCAAATCATAGTCACGATCAGCTGGTGTCGGTGCCAAGAAAGCTACATTATTAAAATCATCTGTTGAAAGTTGCTGAACATCAATGACAATGTTATCAGCACCTAAAACTGACTCAAGTGTCTGCTTAACAGAGTTCATACCTGTCACAGCGTTTTTACTTGTCTGATCAACTGCCACATCCAAGTGAATTGGGAAAGTCAAACCTTGACTTGCCAATTCTTTTTTAGCTTCCGCAAATTTTGCTTGGGCTTTTTCTTTGTTGAAATAGGCATCCTGAGCATCTGCCAAGTTCATACCTGACCATTCTGTGCCATAGTTAACCAATTTAGAAGCGACTACTTCTCCAAAGGTCTTGTCTCCAACTTGGACAAATGTTGGAGGCACTAGGGTGTTACGAAGAGTCTTGCTAGCTGCTTCTTCCCCATTTGACTGAGCAGAATAGGCTGCGCGGTCCAAGGCAAAGTTCACCGCTTGGCGGAAGTTTTTGTTCAAGACAGCTGTCTCAGTTGACTTCTTCTGCTCATCTGTCGTTTTAGCAGTGTGATTGTAGGCCTTACGGTTGACGTTGAAATTAAAATACCAAGAAGTCTTGTCTTGCAAGCTATAGACGATATTATCCTTATATTTCTCCTTGGTCTTGGCGAAGTTAGAACTATTTGGATAAACCCCAGCGATAGAATAAGCTCCACTTTCAAAGTTACGGATGGTCAATTCTTGGTCTGAACCATCAAAATAGGCCAATTTCACGTGTTCAATTGATACTTTGTCATGATCATAGTAATACGGATTTTTCACATACTCGATAGATGATTTTGATGTGAAATCTTTTAACAAATAAGGTCCGCTGTAGAGAATGCTATCTGGAGATAGGGTCCCAAAATCTTTCCCTTTTGAGTTTAAAAACTCTTCATTTACCGGGAAAAGAATACTATTGGTTGTTTTTGAATTCCAGTAAGGCTCTGGACGTGCCAAAGTATACTCAACAGTCTGGTCGTCAATAGCTTTCACCCCAACCTTAGAGAAATCAGAATCCGCTCCTGTAATATAATCATTCAAACCCTTGATCGAGTTTTGAATCAAGTCAATGGCCTGTGATTTATTGTCCACTGCATACTTGATACCTGTCACAAAATCTTGTGCTTTGACTGAGGCGTACTCTTCACCGTCAGCCGTGAACCATTTGGCATCTTTTCTCAGTTTGTAGGTATAAGTCAGACCGTCGCTTGAAACAGACCAGTCTTCTGCCAAAGACGGAACTAAGTTCCCGTGATTGTCATTTTCAAGCAAGCCATCAACTAGGTTGGTAATAATGGCTGTATTATCAGCGTAGTAGTCTAATAAATAGTTAAATGTAGTTGGATTTCCACTAAAGGTTGATGAGTAAGTTTTTGTATCTGAACCTGATTGTCCGCAAGCAGCTAAAAGCAAAGCAGCTGCAACAGTCAGGCCTGCACTAAGGATACGCTTTTTTGTAGTCATCTTCTTTCTCCTTTATGTTAGTTTTTATAACATAGGTTTATTTTACCAAAATAGTGGAAATTTGTAAAGTTAATTGAATTTCTAGAATGAAAGTTTATAAATCTTTGCCATAAAAAAACAAAGGATTTCTGCCTTTCATACAGTCCTCCCTTGTTTTTATACGATTTCGATTTTTAGATTTTTCTGTAAAAAATGTTTATAGTAATTCCACACAGAAAGCATCCCATGGAGCCAAGATTTGTTTTTCAAATGCTTCTTGAGCCGCGATGTTTTCAATCAAGACCGATTTGACGTTCCCTTCTACGGTCAAGTCTTGTTCTTCATTGGACAAATTAGCTACGACTAGGAATCGACGGTTGCCATCTTTACGGATATAGGCAAAAACCTTGTCAGCCGTATCAAGCAATTCAAAGTCAGCTCGAATTAGCCAACTATTCTCCTTACGGATTTGAACCAGTTTCTGATAAGTATAGAAAATAGAATCGGGATTTGCCAGCGCTTCTTGAACGTTGATTGCTTGATAGTTTGGATTCACTGCCAACCAAGGTTGACCTGTTGAGAAACCAGCATTTTTGCCCTCGTCCCATTGCATAGGGGTACGGGCATTGTCACGACCAATGACACGGATACTGTCCATGATTTCTTCCATCGGAACGCCTTTTTCAAGAGCTTCACGCGCATAGTTGAGGGATTCAATATCTTCTACTTGGTCCAGTGTTTCAAACGGATAGTTGGTCATCCCAATCTCCTCGCCTTGGTAGATATAAGGAGTTCCTCTCATGAGATGAAGCAAGATGGCAAAGGCTTTGGCAGATTTTTCGCGGTATTCTTGGTCATTTCCCCAGATAGAGACAATACGAGGGAGGTCATGATTGTTCCAGAAGAGGGAATTCCAACCATCCTCAACTCCTAATTCTGTCTGCCATTTGTTGAAAATCTCTTTTAACTTAGCGATATTCAACTCTTTTTGATAGTGCCATTTAGGCTGACCTTCCTGATACTGAAGACAGATATGCTCAAACTGGAAGACCATAGACAATTCTTGACCCTTTGGATCAGAGTAGAGCTTGGCAATCTCTGGCGTTGCCCCCCAAGTTTCTCCTACTGTTAAGAGATTCTTATCTCCAAAGGTCGCCTGATTCATCTCCTTGAGATAGGGATGGAGCATAGGACCATTATTGACTACCTTCTCGTCAGGAATTTTCCCAATCATGTCAATAACATCCATACGGAAGCCGCCAATGCCTTTATCAATCCAGAAGTTCATCATCTCATAAATTTTCTGACGAAGCTTTTCATTTTCCCAGTTGAGATCCGGCTGTTTCTTACTGAAAAAGTGAAGATAGTATTGACCTGACTTTTCATCGTATTCCCAAGCAGAACCACTAAAGATAGAATCTAGGTCGTTAGGTTCATCCCGCCAAATATAGTAGTCTCGTTCAGGGCTATCAGGATTTTCACAGGCCTCAACAAACCAAGCATGCTCATCTGAGGTATGATTGACCACTAAGTCCATGATGATACGAATATCACGCTTCTTAGCTTCCGCGATCAGTTGGTCCATATCCTCCATGGTTCCGAAAATAGCTGCAATCGCTTGATAATCAGCAATATCATAGCCATTATCATCCATAGGACTGTCATAAACTGGAGAAAGCCAAATCGCTGTAATTCCTAACTTGGCGAGATAGTCTAACTTACTGGTAATTCCTGGCAAATCGCCAATTCCATCTCCGTTGCTATCCATAAAGCTCTTAGGATAGACTTGATAGACTACGGCATTGTGCCACCATTTTTCTTGCATCTTCTTACCTCATTATTTTAATAATCTATAGTCTATGATAGCGCTTTTCAGAATTTTGTGCAAGCGTTTGCCTAATCTTTTTGATTCCTTTTTTAACTCCATAGTTTCCTAACTTCCAATTTTTTATTATAATAGAGGTCAGAGGTAAAAAAATGAAAAAACAAGCTTTTAGTTCTGAACAATATTTGAATTTACAACGCGACCATATTTTGGAGCGCATTAACCAATTTGACGGCAAGCTCTACTTGGAGTTTGGCGGCAAAATGTTAGAAGATTTCCACGCTGCTCGCGTTCTTCCTGGTTATGAGCCTGACAACAAAATCAAGCTCTTACAAGAATTGAAAGAGCAGGTTGAGGTTGTGATTGCTATTAATGCTAGCAATATCGAACATTCCAAAGCACGTGGTGACTTGGGCATTTCTTATGACCAAGAAGTTCTTCGTTTGATTGACAAATTCAATGAATTAGGGATTTTTGTTGGCTCCGTTGTCATCACACAGTACGCTGGCCAACCTGCTGCAGATGCCTTCCGTAACCAACTTGAGAAAAATGGTATCGATTCTTATCTTCATTATCCAATCAAAGGATATCCGACGGATATGGATCACATCATTTCGCCAGAAGGTATGGGGAAAAACGACTACATCAAAACCAGTCGCAACTTGATCGTCGTAACCGCTCCTGGACCTGGTTCTGGAAAATTGGCAACCTGTATGTCAAATATGTACCACGACCAAATCAATGGTATCAAGTCTGGCTACGCTAAGTTTGAAACCTTCCCAGTCTGGAATCTCCCCCTTCATCACCCAATCAACTTGGCCTACGAGGCTGCTACAGCAGACCTCGATGATGTCAACATGATTGACCCCTTCCATCTCCAAACCTATGGAGAAACCACTGTCAACTACAACCGTGATATCGAGATTTTCCCAGTGCTCAAGCGCATGTTAGAACGTATCCTCGGTGAATCTCCATACGCTTCACCGACAGACATGGGTGTCAACATGGTTGGTTTCGCTATTACAGATGATGAAGCTGCTGTCGAAGCTTCTAAACAAGAAATCATCCGCCGTTACTATCAAACTGTTCTTGATTTTAAAGCCGAAAAAGTCGGCGAAGCTGCTGTCAAGAAAATCGAGTTGCTTATGAATGACCTCGGCATCACACCTGTAGACCGTAAGGTTGCTGTCGTTGCGCGTCAAAAAGCAGAAGAAACTGGTGGACCAGCCCTAGCCCTTGAATTGCCAAGCGGAGAAATTGTCACTGGTAAGAACTCAGAGCTCTTTGGCCCTACAGCCGCTGCTCTTATCAACGCCATCAAGAAATCAGCTGACATTGCTAAAGAAGTAAAACTAATCGAGCCTGAAGTTGTTAAGCCAATCCAAGGTCTTAAAATCGATCATCTCGGTAGCCGCAATCCACGCCTTCATTCAAATGAAATCCTGATTGCACTTGCTATCACAGCTACGGAAAATCCTGACGCTGCTCGCGCTATGGAAGAACTCGGTAATCTCAAAGGAAGCGAAGCTCACTCAACCATCATCTTGACAGATGAAGACAAGAATGTCCTCCGTAAATTGGGTATCAATGTAACCTTTGACCCATACTACCAATACGACCGCTTGTATCGTAAATAAAGATTTCAACCTCTCCAGCCTCGGAGAGGTTTTCTCTCTGCCTCAAGAGCCGGCTTTATGTTATAATGAAATTAGAAAACTGAAAGGATTTACCATGCCAAAAGAAGTTATTGTTGAAAGTTTTGAACTTGACCACACCATTGTTAAGGCACCCTATGTTCGCTTGATTGGGGAGGAAAAAGGGCCAAAGGGAGATGTCATCTCCAATTATGATATTCGCTTAGTGCAACCCAATGAAGACTCTATCCCTACTGCTGGCCTTCACACTATCGAGCACCTCTTAGCCAAACTCATCCGTACCCGCATCGACGGCATGATTGACTGTTCACCATTTGGTTGCCGCACAGGCTTCCACATGATTATGTGGGGGCGCCACACCAGTGCTGAAATCGCATCTGTTATCAAGGATTCGCTCAAAGAAATCGCTGAAACTACTACTTGGGAAGACGTCCCTGGAACAACCATCGAATCTTGCGGTAACTACAAGGATCACAGCCTCTTTTCTGCTAAAGAATGGGCAAAACTCATCCTTGAACAAGGGATTTCAGATGATGCCTTTGAACGTCATGTCATCTAATAATAAAAAAGAAACCAGCTTTGTACTGACCCCAAAAAGTTAGACAAATAATTTAAGTAAAGGATTTAGTTCTGTATTGCACAG
>NZ_JVJI01000054.1:0-2540 GCF_001072665.1 Streptococcus pseudopneumoniae
TTGTAGATTCTAGTTTGGTTGGTTGCACTTCTTTAGTCGTTACAAGGAGAGAAGTTGATGGCAGGTCTTGTTCTTGATTTGTTTTATTAACAAGACGAACGTAACGTACCAAGTGGGTTGCGACAGTTCTGTCTGTCAACTGGCTAGCTGGTGTCCATTCTTGAGCATTTGCAGAGTACTCAAGGCTAAGAGCTGGGTTGGTTTGACCTTGGAGCTGGATGCTCTTGACTTGATGGATTCGGTCAAGCTTCATACCTAGATAACTATTCGCAGGAAGTTTGGTTTCAGCTGGAATTTGAAGCTCGTAACTGCCCAAGCTATCCACTACTGGTGTTTCCTTCAAGGCATCCACGTTGGTGTCTGTTAAGTCAAGATTTGGACTATCTACATCCACTCTAAATTCCGCAATTCTCCACCATTTACTTAAGGTTTCTGTATTACGAATGCGAACAAAACGAGTTGTAAATTCTTGCACGATATCAGAAGTTCGTTGCCCTGTTAAATTTTGAAGTGTAGTCCAATTTGTACCATCCGCAGAATATTCGACGACTCCAGATGCTAGTTTATCCCGTTCCCCTTGCATCAGATGAACTCGTTTTACTTTATGCAATCCACCTAAGTCCATTTGTACCCAAGCTTGTTCTGGTGTGACATTGGTCTGATCAACATGTGCCATCATAGATTCCGTGTTTTCTTGACCATCTTGCATCTGAACAACACTTGTTCCATATTTATAAATCAGATTTGAACTTAAGCTAATAGTGCCCCTAACCTTCTTACTACCTAACTCTAGGGGTCTATTTACAGCAATTTCACGCATGGCGAGCCAAGCATTATCCTTCTTAGCTGTTGCTATCATACGAACAGCTTGAGCTGTGATATCGAGGTCATTAAATTCCAGAATGCGTTCTCGACCAGTATATGCAGGGCTCGTTATGGCTACCCATTCTCCTTTTTCATTTTGATATTCCACAACTGCATTACTAAAGGTATAGTTATCAGCCGTATTAGTACCCGTAGCGAAACCTAATTTGTGTATTTTAATTGCCTTATTAAAGCGCAAGCCTACATAATCACCTCTTTCAATCACAATTGTTGTTTTGGCAATCACATGTGTATCAAAATCACCATCTGTGACTTCTTTCAATCCACCTTCTATTCCAGCACGATTCGTAATAAATGTTGTCACAAATTTATCTGGATTCAACATTGATTGGATGTGCAAGGCTAAGTATTCTTTTAGATTATTGATAAATGGTCGAATATGTTGGACACCAAATTCTGCGTATTCATAATGGTCAACGTAAAAGAAGGCATGTTTAACTGACTGGTCATAATGTTTAACTCCTTCTTGATAATACTCCCATACCTTGGCATCATTTTTTTCAGTAAGTCCTTCCGTAGCTGTTAAGAAAGCTTCAAGCGCGTCCATTTGATCCACTGTATTATCTAACCAATAGTGAATTTGTTCAATTAATTTCTGATCGCCTTTTTCTTTAAGTAGAAGAGCATTTGCTTTCAAACCAGCAAAAATTTTCCTCAACTCTTTTCTTTCAGAATCCAGATTTTGACCAGATTTGAGTTTGTTATAGAATTCTATCAATTTTGGATCCAATTCTACAGACTCTTCTAATTTAGTGACATGGGGAGGTCTATTTTGATTGCGCATATGTTTTCCGAGTTCTCGAAAAGCCTTTGAAACACTGCTTTCTTCAAAATGATCATTGACTACATAGTTAAAGGCCATATCGTTGATTTGTTCTGCTTCTTCTGCACTTCTCCATTGCTTCCATCCATACTGAGCCATATCAAAAAGTGCTACTTTAGAAGCTTCAGATTGTTGCATTGGATTTAACATAATTCCTTGCGCAAGTGATAAATCAACATTTGGATGTAAGAATTTTTCACCACCTCCAAGAATCAGGTGGGGTTTTGTATTGTCATTACATGGCCAGTTAATCCAAAACTGAATTGGACGGTAAGTCTTACCACCTTCCGTTAAATTTTTCTTTAAGTTCGTTAAGAATGTTTGGTCAACAGCTCCCCAAACCTTTCCACCAGTAAGTGTTAAATGGACATTTTCAGGAAGATGTTCATTCAAGGTTCGGAGTTCAGCTTCAGTTCCTTGCCCCATGTACCAGGCAGGAACAAAAATCATATCTTTACGGAGACCACTGTATGTTGTTTGTTTTTCAATCAACCAATTTGTTATATCCTTCATCAAGCGAACATAACTATGGTAACCACCAACTGGGCTTGGTGCATCGTCTGCAAGCACACCAAATTCTCGCACTCCTACGTCCAACAACTGAGTAAATTTAGCCTTGATGGTTGCAAGATCCGCCTGGTAATGTGCTTCATTACCAAAGCGAATACGTTTATTCATAAATGGATGAATAGTCCAGACATAACGTGTTTTCGTCTCATTACCGACACGAGCGAGTTCTCGAATTTCAGCTAGTTTTTCTTCTGGGTATAGTTCACGCCATTTCTTGTTGTGGTATGGATCATCTTTTGGTGCGAAGAAGTATTGGGTCAAT